>CALJCU010000338.1 GCA_938023885.1 uncultured Prevotella sp.
ACGGACGGCGGAAGACCGTGGGATAACGACAGAAAATGGGTAGAACAATAAAAAGAACTTGCAGATAAACCAGGCAGGAGGTAAGTACTAATCATAGGCATTTGCTTCCTACCTAATTTAAAACTATTTCTCTTGCACGTATGAAATGTTCTTCGTAACTTTGCATCCTTATAAAGGACAATATATGCGAAAGTCACACTTATGCCTCTTTCTTGTTCTGCTGTCGTTGTCTGTCCAAGCACAGATACCCAGTTACGACCCGAACTTCAGCTGCTCGCAGAAGGACTTATGATTAAGGCATTATTTTTTGATATTGACGGCACACTCGTCAGCTTCAAGACACACAAGATACCCCAGTCGGCAGTGGATGCACTGACCGAGGCGAAGGCACACGGCATGAAGATTTACATCTCCACGGGTCGTCCGCTACCATTTATCAACAACTTGGGACAGATAAAGCATCTTATCGACGGCTATATCACGACGACAGGTGCCTTGTGCATCGTTGGCAAAGAGCGGTTCAACTGCCATGAGATTGACAAGGCATCCGTGAAGAAAATCATTGAAACGGCAACGAGATGGCACAAGTCAGCTGTCGTCGTGGGTACCGAGCATATCGCTGTCGTCAACGACTCGGAAGCACTAACGGAGCAGTTTCGCAGGGGGCTGAACCTCGATTTTGATTTCTCTCCCTTAGCCGATGTCCTGAGGGAACCCATCCTCCAGGTGAGCCCGTTCTTTGATGATCAGCAAGAGCGGGAAGTGATGTGCGGGTTGCCTACATGTGTCAGCTCCCGCTGGCATCCAGCTTTTACCGACATCACAAACATTGCGGCCGACAAGGGCAAGGCACTCCTCGTCATGGCTGCGCATGATCATCTGCGCATTGACGAGACCATGGCGTTCGGCGACGGAGGCAACGATATTCCTATCATCCGGCAGGCAGGCGTCGGTGTGGCCATGGGCAACGCGCGCCCAGAAGTGAAGGCCGCGGCCGATTACATTACTACGAGTGTCGACGATGATGGCGTGAGAAACGCTCTGCTGCACTTCAGGGTCATCAGTCTATGATGATACGGGGGGAGATAATAGAGAACAGGCAGGGTGAACTCAAGCAAAAAAATGCTGAATATGGCATCTTATAAAATTAAAATCACTAATTTTGCCGTACTAATTCTATAGAGAAACGACAAATGAAAATCAGCAGGAAATTAACCACTGAATTGCGTGACTACCTTATGATCACCATTGCGATGGTTTGCTATTGTATCGGTTGGACGGTATTTCTCTTGCCCAACAATATTACCACAGGCGGGGTACCGGGTGTGTCCTCAGTCATTTACTGGGGCTTCGGCATTCCCGTACAGACGACTTATTTTGTCATCAACGCCATTCTGCTGCTCATTGCCTTGAAGATTCTTGGGTGGAGGTTCTGTGTGAAGACTATCTATGCGGTGCTTGTCCTCACGGGTCTGACGACATTCGCGCGCAGCAATGCCGGGGGGTTGCGCCTGCTGGCTGACCAGCCGTTTATGGCAAGCATCATCGGTGCCATCTTCTGCGGCAGTGGCGTAGGCATGGGTCTGGCGTTCAACGGGTCGACGGGGGGTACCGATATCATTGCCGCCATCGTGCACAAATACCGTGACATATCCCTCGGACGTGTCATCATGATGTGTGATATCGTCATCATTTCTTCGTCTTATCTCGTTTTTCATAACTTCGAGCAAGTCATCTACGGTTATGTAGTGCTGCTCATCACCGCCTATTGTATAGACCAGGTAGTGAACGTCTTGCACCGCAGCGTACAGTTCTTCATTATCTCCGACAAATATCAGGAGATAGCCTCGCGTATCGCTGTCTTCCCGCATCGTGGCGCTACAGTCATTGAGGCGTACGGCTTCTACACCGGCCACGAGGTGAAAATGCTGTTCATCATGGCCAAGCGGCGCGAGAGCACCACCATCTTCCGTATCATCAACGAGATAGATCCCAAGGCTTTCGTCACGGAGACAAACGTTATCGGGGTCTATGGCGAAGGTTTTGACAAGTTTAAAGTAAAGATGCCCAGGAAGCATGAACGTCCTATACCGGCTGAGAAACTGGCGGAGCTATGATCAGACTAAATAAAAATGATGGTTGCTTCATACTACAGGTCCTTCCTGCTGAATAGCCTTTGCGAGCAGGCATAGGGTAGGATGATCCAGGCCAGTAAGAGAGCAGACGATACGACCATACCCCATGTGTCGCCTAAGAAATCCTTGAACAGCGCACCGCTGTAACCCATCATCGCCGCTACATCCATCTTCAAAACAACCTGGAAGCGTGCAAGGTCGAGCGGATTGAGCATCAGCAAGCCCATCAGGGGCTGTTCGATGGGATAATCGCTGAACATAAAGACCAGAAAGAGAAGAACAGCATCGTAGATCATGGTGAAGAGCAGCCAGAGAAGCAGACTGGCGCCGATGCCGCGGGTCTTCTCGCTTGTGAGCATGGCGATCAGGAAAGCCAGCGAGGTGAAAATAAGTGTCACCGCGCACCCCATGAGCAGCTGCACTGCCGATGTGACAACGTCTCCGTAGAGGATGATGGGGATGCCGGCACCCAAGAGAAAGGCGGACAGCAGGCTGACACTGCAGCCTACATACAGGCTCTGCCACACATCGCGGCGACGGAGCGGCTGGCAGAGCAGCATGGTGAGGAAGTCGCGGCTGTCGTAGAGATAGATGACCGTGTAGACCATCGACATGAGCGGAGCGATGAACAGCACCACATTGAGAATGGTGAGGGCGCCTTTGGTCTCGTTGTCCTGAAGCATCATGCTCGTCCACGATATGAGTGCGAGCAGGACAAAATAGGCAATGACAACCTTGTTTTTCAAGTTGTCGAGAAGGATTATCTTTGTTATTTTCCCCATTTGTTCAGTAATTCAATGACGGCATCGTGTGTGTTTGTCTTGCCTGTGTCATGGAGTAGTTCATGTACAGGCTTGTAAAACAGTATTTTCCCCTCATCCATAAATATAATATGTGTAGCCAAGCCGTTGAGTTCACTGAGGATATGGCTGGTGATGAACACTAACTTGCCACTCTCCTTGCGTATCTTCTCCTTGAGAATGTTGGCGGAGAGCGGGTCGAGTGAGGCTGTCGGCTCGTCGAGGATCAGGATGTCAGGGTTGAACAGGAAGGCCAGGGCGGCGTTCACTTTCTGCCTCATGCCTCCGGAGAGGGCGCCGGTGCGCTTGCCGGCAAACTGTTCAATACTGTAGGCATTGTATAGGTCTTTGTCCAGCTCACCGTGGTATCCGCGCACGTCGATCAGCGTTTTGAAGACATCGCGCACGCTCATGTTCTCAGGGAAGTTGCTGTTTTGTTGCATGAAGCCCATCACAGCACGCGATTCGGGGCAGCGGGCTGCATTCTTGCCATTGACCAGCACTTCACCGCTCTGCGGCGTGACGAGGCCAAGGATGCTTTTCATCAGTGTAGTCTTGCCACAGCCGTTCGGCCCGACGAAGGCAACACACTGACCTTGGTCAAGCCGGAGGTTGATGTCTTTCAGCACATGCTGGCGACCGTAGTATTTGTTGAGATGATTGATTTCTATCATGGTGTTGTTTTCGTTGCGCCTGTGAGTCAGACCGCCCAGCGCCGCATGCTGGGCGTGTGGTCCTGATAAGTGTCAGGCGTCACAGTAGGGATGATTTTCTCGGTCTGCTCCAACAGGTTCATCAGGAAGCTGCGGAAGAAGAGCAGGACATCGCTGTTCTGCTCCGCCAAAGAAGAGAAGAGGCTCAGTGGGCGGTAAGGCACGTCGCCCTTACCGTCGTGGTTGAGGTCGTAGCCGTCGTACTTGTCCCAGTAGTTGTTTTCCACGATGTTGCCATTGTAGCTCTTGTTGGTTGTCATGTCAAACGTGTTGCCGATAAAATTGTTGCGCACAATAGTGTCGTTGCTGCTTCCCGATACCAGTCGGATGCCCCAGCCGCAGTCGCGCACCTCATTACGCTTGACGAGCAGGTCCTGTCCTCCGTCGATCATCAGGCCGACGGTGTTGCGCCTGAACACGTTGCCCTGGATGCGGGCATATTGCAGCTCCTTGATGAGCAGCCCGTAGCTGCTGGTGCCTTGGTTGTCCTCAAAGACATTGTTGAGCATGGTGACGTTGTGGGTGTACATCACTGCCACCCCGGCCCTATTGCGGCGAAAAGTATTGCGCATGTATGTATTGTAATGTGAGAACATGAAGTGAAGCCCATATCGCTCGCAATCACTGATGGTATTGCGTGCGATGAAGGAATGCTCACAAAATTCCAGATAGATGCCGTCGCGGTGGTGCCCAACGGTATTGTCGGTGATGCGCAGCCCGGATCCTTTCCAGCAGTGAATGCCACTGCCCATGATAGGGTTCTGGGTGATGTTGCTCTCCACATGGTTGTGCTCCACGGTGCAGTGTGACGTGGATTGTAACATGATGGAGAACATATTGTCTTTCAATAGGTTGTGTGTGATGGAGACATTGCTTACATTCTCCGCAAAGATGCCGGCATAGTCTAAACGCGACGAGCGGTTGCTATGCGTTATCTTCAGTCCGGAGACGCTGACGTCACTGGCCCGCACCTCCACGACATGGCCTTTGTAGCAGCCGTCTATTACCGGCCAATTGATGCCCTGAAGCGTCAACGGTTTGCGGATGACGAGACGCTCACGATAAGTCGCTCCGCCGACAACCCTGATGGTGTCGTGCGGCCTCGCGAGTTTGAGCGCCGCATTGATGGTCGTGAACGGCAATCTCTTCCCTACTTTGAGCACGCGCGCGCTGCTCTGGGCGGGGAAGAGAAGGATCAGCAGAAAGAAACTCAATGAGATAAGAGGTGGAATTCTTAATGAGATATTTTGAGTCTTTCCCATGAATCTAAGAGAATGGCATTGTTATCCTTTGCGAATTTCACGGCGTGGGTATGGTTTTTAAACGCTGCCACACCGCCGTTCATAGGCGTCTGGAACTCGCCCAGCACCAGTGATGCCCTCCGGATGTCTATCAGCGAGTCGGGCTGGTCGTAGTCAGCCACATAGATCTTGGCAACCGTCGAGTCTCCAATCTGGTTGTCGTGCAAATAGTGGAAGAGACAAGTGGCGTCATCGAACTTGAAGCACTTCCCCTTGTCGGTGATGAACTCGCAGGAGAATTGCTTCTTTTCGATACTCATCCCGCATTTGTCGCAGTTGTCTTTACCGGCTTGGATAGCCTGCGGCTTGTCGTTGACCGAACAAGCTGCAAGCATCATTACTGACAGGACGATACTGCAGAGAATCGTCTTCTTCATTCAGACTCCCTTCTTTTTACTGCCCAGGATGCCAATCTCCTTGAACACTACGAAGGCGACAAGCAGACCGGCGACAAAAAGCAGATAGCCGCCCACGTCGGGTTGTGACATCACGGTCATGTTCAACAACTGCTTCACGCCGATGATCGGTGGCTGATAGGCCATGCCCGGCACCCTGATGGGAGCTGTCGGGTCCAGGTTGTGGCCGTAGACATAAGTCCAGTGATAGAAGTCGATAAAGCCCAACACGCCGAAGATGCCGAACGCGATCAGCGCACTGATGGACAAGCCTTTCTTTCGGATGACGGCAGCTACAATGAAGAATACCGCAAAGGCGATGAGGACAATGGGCAGTGCGGAGAACTCCCAGAAGTCACCCGGATGGATCTGCGCCATGCCGACATAGTGGTTCAGCTCGTTGATCTTCTCTAAGTCGATGCCGTCGTCGCCGCCGTTAACACCCTTGAGACCTCCGATGAACATCGACATGCCCTCCGGATACTGCGGTGCCGCGATATCGATGCGCCACAGTGAGGTGAATGCAGCGACACCCGTCAGGATGGCTGCCACGATGAGCAGGACCGCACTCATCCTGCTTATTTTTCCTTTAAAATTCAGTTTCATGATGGTTGTTATTTTCTGTTGTGGCCGGTCTTAGGTGTCCCAGCCTGTGTTGTGGGCCTGGAGACCTTGAAATCCTTTGGCAGTTTGTCGTCGATCGTGAATTTCAGGGGTACGTTGCTGCCTGCAGGGCTGACGCGGATGTAGCCTTGCATCTCCTGGTGGAGCGCACTGCAGAAGTCGGTGCAGTACATCGGAAGGATGCCTACACGGTTGGGAACGTATTTCAGCGTGCAGGTCTCACCCGGCATGACGAGGAGCTCGCCGTTGTTCATGCCCTTGATGGCGAAGCCATGGGGGATGTCCCATTCCTGTTCGATGTTGGTGACGTGGAAGTAGACCTCATCACCCATCTTGATGCCCTCGATGTTGTCGGGCACCAGGCGGCTGCGGATGGCGGCGATGTAGACATCAACGCGTTTGCCATGACGCTCCACACGCGCTTCTTGAGCGGAGTTGAGCTTATAGGGATTCTTGTTTTCGGACAGTCGGGTGAACTGTATGGAGTTGGGCTTCACCATGTCGGCGGGGATGGCGGAAGCGTAATGGGGTTCACCCACCAACGGGAACTCCAGGATGAGCTTTATCTTCTTGCCACTGATATCGTAGAGCTGGGCAGCCTGACAGAGCTCGGGGCCTGTGGGAAGGAAGCAGTCCTTTGTGATCTTATTGTAGGCGACCATGTACTTGCCGTAAGGCTTCTTGGTGTCGGCGCCTAAGACAGAGAGGTGCCCCACACTGTAATAGGTGGGTACGCGGTCTTCGATCTGCAGGGTTTTGAGGTTCCATTTTACGATTTCTGAAGAGATAAAGAAGCTGGTATAGGCATTGCCGTCAGCGTCAAACTCCGTGTGGAGCGAGCCGAGGCCAGGTGACTGGACCTCGCCGTGAAGCGCAGCCTCATACTTAATAACGGGGATGCCGTTGACTTCGCCGTCAAACTGTTTGTCCTTGATGGCCTTCTGAATCTTGGAGAAGCTGAAAACAGGGAGATTAGCCGACAGCTTGCCGTTGCCGACGATATATTCTCCCGTCGGGTCGACATCAACGCCATGGGGTGATTTGGGACAGGGAATGAAATAGAGGAAGTCGTGGAACTTCTTCGTATCGATCATCTTCACCTTGTTCAGAATCTCTGAGGTGGCCTGGTTCTTGGCGAAATCCATGACGTTGTGGGCGTACTTTGCGTTCTTCCAGACGAAATCGCCCTTGGCAGCGTGCTCCGCGGCTTTCTTCCAGTTAATGGCGAGGATGTAGTCCTTGTCGTTCTGGCTGGCGTTAACCTCCAACATGGAGTGTGCCATCTCCGTGTTATAGCAGGTGAAGAAGCTCCAGTCGGCCGACGGACCTTTTCCACTGTGGCTCAGGTCGTAGTTGAACGGGGGCACGGCAAGCTGGAAGTCAAGGCTCATGTGGCCGGTATTCTTGTCCACCTTAATATAAGACACCGTGCCACGGAAGTCTTTCTTGTAGTCCTTGATGGCGACGTCACCGTTCTCAAAGTCGAAAGGCACCGAGAAACGTGATCCGGCCACGACATACTCCGTGTTGCACGTGATGAAGGGTGAGGCATGATCGCCGCCGGTGTTGGGCACCTCTATGATCTCTGCCGTCTGGAAACGCTTGAGGTCGATGCGGGCAACACGTGGCGTGTTGTTCTCGTTGATGAAGGCCCAACGCCCGTCATACATGGCGTCAGTCTCTGAAAGCTGGGTGTGATGGGAGTCACCCCATGGCACGAAGCCAAAGGACGTCATCAGCAACGGCTTGGTATTCTCATTGTAGCCATAGCCGTCTTCGGCGCACTGAGAGAAGACCGGGATGACCTTCAGCAGGCGACCTGAGGGAATGCCGTACACGGCGAGCTGCCCGGAGAAGCCTCCCGAGACAAAATCGTAGTACTCATCGTAGTGGCCCGGAGCCACATACACTTTCTTGGCTGCGTCGTCATCGACTGCGATGTGCCCGCCCTTCTTCATCTTGCAGGAAGAGAGTGAGGTCCCTATCGCCAGTACGCACGCCAGCGCGACAGTGAGATTTTTGTTCATAGCTTATGATTTAACAGTTAAAGTTCTACTGATTGTCGTATGTAGTTTACAAAATTACGCAATAATTTCATTTCTGATGGGTAACAAATGTTATCCAATTGGGTTAAATAAGGATAAATTGTTTGACAGTTGGGAGATGAAACCGCCCTTACATAGGAATGACATTCCGTTGCAATGGCGGTGAACCCTATTTACTATAATGTGGACGGTCTTACCGGCAACCGTTATTTGTTGCTCTCCTCCGGTGCCTTGTCGATGAGGTCCATGAACTGGTCGAGCTTCGGCGTGATGATGATCTGCGTGCGGCGGTTGCGCTGTCGTCCGAGCTCCGTGTTGTTGCTTACAAGCGGGTTGAACTCACCGCGGCCGCCGGCTGTGAGGCGCTTGGGGGCTACGTTGAAGTGGTCGATGAGGTATTGTACGACAGAGCTGGCGCGCAGTGCGGAGAGGTCCCAGTTGTTGCGGATGTTCTTCATGCTTGGGGCGGCGGTGTTGACGGGCACGTTATCGGTGTTGCCCTCAATGAGCACATCGTAGTCTTTGTAGTCGGTGATAATCTTTGCGATCTTGGACAAGGTCTCCTCGGCCCGGTCGTTGATCTCATACGATCCGCTCTTGTAGAGCATGTTGTCGGCCAGTGAGATGTAGACCACGCCCTTGAGCACCTGTACGTCGACCTCTTTCAGCTCTTCCTTCGACAGTGAGCGCGTGAGGTTGTTGGTGAGCACCATGTTGAGCGAGTCGCTCTTGCTCTTCACCTCCACGAGATGGCGGATGTACTGGTTCGACTCGTTGATCTGGTCGACGAGCTTTGAGATGTTGATATTGTTGGAGTTGGTATTGGACAGGCTCTGGCTGAGATTCCTCTGCAGGGCCTCGTTGTCGCGCTTCTGCTGTGCGAGCTGGTCCTCCAGGCTTGCCACGCGCGCATTGGCGGCAGCGAGTTTCTCCTTGGCATCCTGATAATTGCTGGTGAGCTCGCGGTTCTCGTTCTGGCAGTTCACCAGGTCTTTCTTGCTGGCACAACTGGTAACGAGCAGCGCACCGGCAACCATTGCGAATAAAAGTGTCTTTCTCATATTTTAGTTGGATTTTTCTTGTATTATTTTTATGGCCAAATTTAATAAATTAGACGCAAGAAAAACAAAGAAGTGCCACTTCTTTATGTTTATTTAACCGCCTGCTGCTTTTATATGCTGTTTTTTAACGGGCTTTGATACAGGGACGGGCAGCCGCTATCCCCGTGTATGCATTTTAAAGTCGCCGTCGGTCACTAGTGCTGCGATAGCTTGTCTAACCCAGCCGTATGTCAAAAAGCAGATTTTAACACCTTTGTGCGAATCAAAATAGCCGGCAACGTATATAATTACCGAAAATCTTATTAATTTTGCAAGCAGTAGCATTCACGCAGATTATCCAGACCGTAACATCACATACTTTATAAATCTCTACAGATTATGATTCTTTTCTTCAAGACTCCCAAGGAGAATATCATTGCCACTGAGATCGACCATCAGCCCAGTGAGAAGGAGAAGCAGGCCCTCTGCTGGCTTTATGGTGACGCCACACTTTTGGACGACAAGAAGCTCGAAGGCTTTTTCGTGGGTCCGCGCCGTGAAATGATAACCCCCTGGAGTAC
>CALJCU010000339.1 GCA_938023885.1 uncultured Prevotella sp.
ATTGCAGAGGGCGCACTTGAGAGAACTATCAACTATGTAAAAGAGAGAAAGCAGTTCGGAAGAACTATCGGTGCATTCCAGAATACACAGTTTGAGCTTGCAAATATGGCAACCAAAGTAAAAGCGGCACAGATGCTTGTATACAGAGCTGCAATGGCTAAGGCTACACAGAAGACATATTCTGAAGAAGCCGCAATGGCCAAGCTTTTTGCTGCAGAGGTAGCTATGGAAGTAACTACCAAGGCTGTTCAGCTGCACGGCGGATACGGTTATACAAGAGAATACGAGATTGAAAGAATGATGCGTGATGCGAAGATTACAGAAGTTTACGAAGGTACAAGTGAAGTACAAAGAATGGTAATCGCCGGTGCATTGCTTAAATAAAGTTGCTATTACGAATGGAGGATGTCATGAAGATAGTTGTTTGTATTAAACAAGTGCCGGATACAAAGGGTGGCGTTGTTTTCAACCCTGACGGCACACTTAACAGAGGAGCTATGCTTACAATTATGAACCCGGATGACAAGGCGGGTCTTGAGGCTGCTCTTAGACTTAAAGATAAATACGGTGCAGAAGTTACAGTAGTTACTATGGGACTTCCAAAGGCTGATGAGGTACTTAGAGAAGCTCTTGCAATGGGAGCCGACAATGCAATCCTTATCACAGACAGAGTACTTGGCGGTGCAGATACTTGGGCTACATCACAGACTATAGCCGGTGCACTCAGAAAGCTTGAATATGATATTATTATTACAGGTCGTCAGGCTATCGACGGTGATACGGCACAGGTCGGACCTCAGGTAGCCCAGAAGCTCGGTCTCAATCAGGTGACCTATGCAGAAGAGATTAAAGAAATCAAGAACGGCAAGGCTACAATCATGCGTCATATTGACGGCGGCGTGGAGACCGTTGTGGCTCCGCTGCCGGTGATGGTAACCGTGAACGGCACGGCAGCTCCCGCACGCCCCTGCAATGCCAAGCGCGTAATGAAATACAAATATGCTACCTGCCCCATGGAGCGCAAAGGTGACGAGCCTTGGACGGCACTCTATGAGACACGTCCCTATCTCACACTGGGCCAGTGGAGTATCGCCGACTGCGGTGCCGACTGCGAACAGTGCGGTCTGGCAGGATCGCCCACAAAGGTGAAGGCAGTGAAGAACATTGTCTTCCAAGCAAAGGAGAGCAAACGGCTTACTGCTTCTGACAACGATGTAGAGAGCCTCGTGAAAGAATTGTTGGAAGAGAATATTATAGGATAATTTAGAAGTTCAGAAGTTCTTTATATAAAAATGAACAACGTATTTGTATATTGCGAAATAGAAGGCACCACCGTACAGGAGGTGTCGCAGGAACTGCTCACCAAGGGCCGTAAGCTCGCCGATACCCTCGGTGTGGAGCTTGAGGCCGTTGTGGCAGGCACCGGTATTAAAGGCAAGGTGGAAGACCAGATCCTGCCTTATGGTGTCGATAAACTCTTTGTTTTCGACGGTGAGGGCCTTTCCCCTTACACGTCTGCACCCCATACGGATCTTGTTGTCAATCTCTTCAAGGAAGAGAAGCCGCAGATCGCTCTCATGGGCGCCACAGTCATCGGACGCGACCTCGGCCCCCGCGTATCGTCCTCACTGACCTCAGGGCTCACTGCCGACTGCACACAGCTCGAGATCGGCGACTACGACGACAAGAAGACCGGCAAGCACTATGAGAACCTGCTCTATCAGATCCGTCCTGCCTTCGGCGGCAACATTGTGGCAACGATCGTCAACCCCGACCATCGTCCACAAATGGCAACGGTGCGTTCAGGTGTCATGCAGAAGGCTCTTTACGAGGGAAAAGCAAAGGGAGAGGTCGTTTACCCGAATCCTAAGAAGTATATCAATCCTCTGTCTTACGCCGTTCAGGTTATTGACCGTCACGTGGAGGCAGCCAAGAACAACCTTAAGAGCGCCCCCATTGTTGTGGCAGGTGGCTATGGCATGGGATCTAAAGAGGGCTTTGGCATGCTTTTCCAGCTCGCCAAAGAACTTCACGGTGAGGTTGGCGCAAGCCGTGCTGCAGTGGATGCAGGATGGGTTGACCACGACCGCCAAGTTGGACAAACAGGTGTCACTGTTCATCCGAAAGTCTATATAGCCTGTGGTATCAGCGGACAGATCCAGCACATCGCCGGCATGCAGGATGCAGGCATCATCATCTCTGTCAACAGCGATCCGGATGCTCCCATCAACCAGATCGCCGACTATGTCATTACTGGCACCGTAGAAGAGGTCGTACCGAAACTCATCAAGTATTACAAACAGAATTCTAAGTAAAATAGAAGTTCAGAACTTCTTTTATTATGATTGAAGCAAAGAAATTACAATATTATCTCGACTCGCCTCTGATGAAGCGCATTGTCGAGCTCAAGGAACGCGATTTCACCGACAAGGACCAGTTCGACTATGCTCCCGTTTCCTATGAGGATGCCATTGAGAACTACAAGCGCGTCGTTGATATCACCGACGAAGTGGCACAGA
>CALJCU010000340.1 GCA_938023885.1 uncultured Prevotella sp.
GTGGCTTCAAGGATGTCTATGTGTATCAAGGTGCTCACGTGAAAGTGCTGATAGGTCACTATCCCACACGTGAGGAGGCAATGAAAGCACTGAATAGTCTTAACAATAAAGACGAGTTCTCGGGTGCCTGGGTCATTGACTTGCCGTAAGCTCTCTGCTATTCGCATTACCTTCCCCTCCGATTTTCTATTCCTCCTTAATTTTTGTTACTTATGAAACGAGTACGTTGTCCTAAATGTGACGAGTATATCACATTCGATGAGACTAAATACAAGGATTCTTCTACTCTTATCTTCACATGTCCTTACTGTGGTAAGCAGTTCGGCATCCGACTTGGTACATCTAAAGTCCGTCCTCGTCAGGACGATGAGAAACCAGAGGAAGAAGCGAAGGCCAACGATACGGGTTGTGGAAGTATCACGGTCATTGAGAACGACTACTGCTACAAACAAGTTATTCCTCTCAAGATGGGTGATAACACCATTGGACGGTACATGAAAGGCAATGCTATCACGACACCCATCGAGACGGGAGATCTCACAATGGACCTGCTCCATTGTGTCATCAATATCTCCCGCAACAAACGGGGAGAACTGAAATATGTGCTTCGTGACGGACCATCTAACCATGGCACGTTCCTCAATGGGGAGCGTATCAATCTGAAAGAGAAACGTGTCTTAGACAATGGCGCCGTGTTCAACATCGGTGTCACGACTGTTATCTTAAACAGTGAAGAGCAGGAGGATTAAGTATATGACCACACCAAAAGGAGAGCCAACAACCATCTACATCAAGAACATGGTCTGCGACCGTTGCATCATGGCAGTGCGCAAGACCATAGAAGATATGGGATTAAAGCCTGTAGAAGCTAAATTGGGGAGCGCTGTAATCGAAGGATCCATCAATAATGATCAGCTGAGAGAGCTCAGAAAGAAACTGCATGCCATTGGCTTTGAACTTCTTGACGACAAGTATCAACGCACGATAGAGCAGATCAGAACAGCTATCATTGAGTTGGTTCACTACAATAATAACAACACCCCTATCAATCTCTCAGCCTATTTGAGTAAGAAGTTAAGCCAGGACTATTCCACGCTTTCCAAGCTCTTTTCTGAGTATGCTTCGAAAACTATCGAGCATTATTATATGGAAATGTGCATCGAGCGTGTCAAGGAACTGCTTACCTACGGTGAGCTCACGCTCTCTCAAATAGCGCTCAAACTCAACTATTCCAGCACAGCCTATCTCTCTAGCCAGTTTAAGGCTGTCACAGGGATGACTCCCAGCCAGTTCAAGAAGATGCAAGGAGATAAGAGGAGGAAGTTGGATGAAATTTAAACGGTACATTAACACCTGACAACCATCACCTAACACCCCTTTTCAGGCTTCATATCCTCATCCACAAAGGAGAGGGGGAGGAGGTCTTTGATGGATTTGAATCGATAGATACGGCTTGTACCCGTGAGCAGGATCTCAACGGACTGATGATAACGCAACTCCATCTGAAGGATGACCTGTCGACAGGAGCCACACGGTGACACGGGCGTAGCACGCAATCCGTTGACATCAGCTGCGGCGATAGCCAGCATCATGATAGGCTGATCGGGAGCGTTAGCCTGAGCCGCAAACACTGCTGTGCGCTCAGCACAGAGCCCTGAAGGAAAGGCAGCATTCTCCTGATTGGCCCCGATCACAATCGTTCCGTTTTTCAACAGCACGGCAGCACCCACACGGAACTTACTATAAGGAGAATAAGAGTTCTTTGTAGCCTCACGTGCTTTCTCCACAAGCCGCTGCTCATCATCCGACAGCTCACCGAACGAACAGGAGTCGTAGCTGCCCCTTAATTGTAATTTGATCATTTCTTTCCCGTTTTTTCATTTTCATAGGCCCCAATATCAGGCTTGTCATCACGTTTCACACCATCGTGGTCATCAGCGGGAGACGTAGCCGTGTTAGCCCTGTCAATGGCAACTGACTTGTCACTCAGATGAAAGTCATAAATCAGGTTGTCGGTATCCATCGTCTTAAAGTGCTTTTCTCCCACTGTCGTCGTATCCTTGAGGTTCTCAAACGTAGTGCTAACGAATCGCACACTGTCGGCAGTTGTTGGCTTAGGGGTACGAAGTATACAGTGATCGAAAAGCCAGTCAGCCGTAGAATCTTCTTTCGCTATGACGACGACATTATCTGCATAACCCGTTATCAACGAGTTGCTCACCCGCAGTCTCTTCAAGTTCTTCTTAAGCACAGCTCTCAATGCCGCACCACGTTGTCCATCGAAAGGATAGAACTGTGCGATCGTACAACTGTTGATATCCGCGCTGCCTCCTTCAATACTCACACAATCGCCGAGTGTATTCGTTATCTGTGAGTTAGTAACTGTGATATTCACATCCGTAGCACCGAGTCCTACGCCCTGGCAGTTATGAATTGTTGAATGACTCAGAATAAGCTTCGGCTGACTGACATCAGCCGAATCGGCCACTACTCCATCGAACGCACTGTGGATATCCGTGTGTAGCAATTCATTTCCATACGAAGAAGGATAAAACCTCACGCCCTGCCACTGTCCCGGCGTACGATCATAGGGCAGATAGTTGAACATCCTGTCGGTACGATCGCCGCGCAACACCACGTTCTTAGCAGCCGTACCCTCACAACGCAGGCGCCCATAGACAGACAATCCTACATCGTTATGGAAATAGAGCGTCGTCCCCGCCGCGATGGTCAGCACCGCATTGCTGTCCACCTTCAAACCTTGATAGATGACAATAGGCGTGCTGTCGCTAATCGTTGTATCGTGCTTGATCTCAAGACCTCTGATAAGTTTTGCGTTCCATGCCCAAGCATTAAGGTTCACCTTCTGCTCTACGCCACTCTGCAACGTGAAAAGGAGGTTGTCTTCATCCTTCTGTGGTGTCGATTGTAAAGCCGGTGGCAGTGTAGCTTCCACAAAGACCTGCACACTGTCTTTGCTTCGCAGTTCAATCTCTGATGTCTCATAATTATTACCTGCTCCAAGATAGATGCCGTCAATATTCACACGGAACCCCGAACTACTGCCTTTCTCCTGTCTTACGGTGCAACGCAGTCCATCCCCCGAGTGATTATAGACCCACATCGTGTTATGCGCCGACGGCACATTGCTGAAGATCGTGTCGAGCTTCACCGTGTCGGTGGAGAAAGAGAGCCGATAGGAAGATGATGCTGTGAAACTGCCGTCATCAGTACACGATCCCAGACACACAACGGCAAGTGCAAAGAGTATAAGGCTATTTATCGTTTTCATGTTTTATTCAAACGAACAACCGCCACACTTTATTGTATCGCTCGCGGGCATTAACATCCCCGTCTGTCAGATAATTGTCGATAACAATGTCAGCATACTCAGCCACGACCTCCTCAGGGTTCGTCGTAGTGAGCCCCACGCAAATCATCTTTGCAGCCTTCACAGCCTTGAGTCCATTAATGCTATCCTCGAAACCAACACATTCATCAGGTTGGAAACAAAAGCGTTGTGAAGCCTTCAGATAGCAGTCAGGATCAGGCTTGCTCTTATCGAAATCTTCACTTGTAAGAATGGCATCGAACAGACACTTGAACTCCGGATGCGCCCGATAGACGTTTTCCATCTTCGCGATGTTACTGCTCGTCACCACAGCCGTTTTGATACCATTGGCTCTCAGACTCCGAATAAACTCACAGAAACCAGGGATATAAGCATAGTCCATGGTGCGCTCAAAGTCATCAAGAGCTTTCGTGATTGTCTGTTGCTTCTCTGTCTCGCCCTTGAAATAGCGGTCATAGATCTGTACAAGCGTAGAGCCTTTGATTCTCTCGGCAAAGTCGGGCTGAGCAGGAAAGTATTGCTTTCCTACACTTCCCCAAAAATTTGTGTATTGGCTCTCTGTATCAAACACAACACCATCCAAATCAAACAATGCTGCTTTATAGGCCATTTTTATCCTTTTCATATATTAATTCGACTTATCTCTGCAAAGTTACGATAAAAAATCAGTAACTTTGCATATAAAGAAGAAAAATACGGCCAATGGAATTGATAACAAAATATTTTCCGAAACTCAATGAGACACAGCAGAAGCAGATAGATGCGCTTGATGCACTCTACTGCGACTGGAACGCGAAGATCAACGTAATCTCACGAAAAGACATCGGTAACCTCTACCTTCACCATGTGCTCCACTCTCTGGCCATCGCTAAGGCCATTCATTTCCATCCCGGCACACACATCCTTGACTTCGGATGCGGAGGCGGCTTCCCGGGTATCCCCCTTGCCATCCTCTTTCCCGATTGTACCTTCCATCTTATTGATGGAACGGGAAAGAAAATTATGGTAGCAACGGAGGTAGCAAAGGCCATCGGCCTGAAGAATGTAGAAGCTGTGCACCGCCGTGGAGAGGATGAGAAAGATAAGTTCGACTTCGTCGTCTCTCGTGCTGTCATGTCCCTCCCCGACATGGTGAAGATCGTGAGGAAAAATATCTCGACCAAGGAGCAGCGCAACGCACTGCCAAATGGTATCATCACACTCAAAGGCGGTAACCTTGACGGGGAACTGAAACCTTTCCGCAAGATTGTACAGGTCACGCCTATCTCCGACTTCTTCACCGAGGAGTGGTTCCAAGAGAAGAATGTCGTGTATCTGCCCGTGTATTAAAAAGATAATTATCGTATCATGCTAAATATTCAAAGATTTATCTGCAACCCCATCCGTGAGAACACGTATGTGGTAAGTGATGAGACAAAAGAGAGTGTTATCATCGATTGTGGTGCTTGTTATGATCCTGAGAAGGTGGCCATTAGGGAATACATCAACACTAACCGTTTAATCCCAAAGCATCTTCTGGCAACACACGGGCACGTCGATCACAACATAGGTGACAAGTTCATTTTCGACAACTGGGGACTGCGTCCTGAGATAGGTACCTCCGATGAGCCCCTTCTCAAGAGCCTCCCTGAGCAGGCAAAGAGTATCTGTGGCATCGAAAACCTGACAGTCGATGATTTCACTTATGCAGGGAAATGTTTAGATGGCAGTGACACAATCACCTTTGGCAGTCACACCTTTACGATCCTTGAAACTCCCGGTCACTCACAGGGTGGCCTGACGTTCTATTGTGATCCCGAGAAGGTCGCGTTCACAGGTGACACGCTTTTCAAAGGCTCCATCGGACGTACGGATCTCAAAGGCGGCTCGATGTTCATGATTATCCAGAGTCTCCGCATGCTCTCCCAACTTCCCGATGACGTGAAAGTGTTCCCAGGGCATGGTCCCGAGACGACTATCGGTGCTGAGGTAGCAGGTAATCCGTATCTCGACCGTTAAGTTCTAGAGACGTGAAGAGAACAAACGGTGAAAAGATCATCTTAGGTATTGATCCGGGCACAAACGTCATGGGTTATGGCGTGCTGCGTGTTAATGGAAATAAGGCGGAGCTCATCGACATGGGTGTCATCGACATGCGGAAAGAGCGAGACCCTTATCTCCGATTAGGAAAGATCTTTGAGTGCGTGACGGGAATCATCGATGAGCATCTCCCCGATGAAATGGCCATTGAGTCACCTTTCTTCGGGAAGAATGTGCAGTCGATGCTGAAGCTCGGACGTGCTCAGGGTGTTGCCATTGCCGCTGCTATCCACCACTCGGTCCCCATCCATGAATACGCGCCTCTCAAAATAAAAATGGCTATCACGGGAGAAGGTCAGGCCTCCAAGGAGCAGGTCGCGGGAATGTTGCAACGTCTTCTTAACATCAAAAAGGAAGACATGCCGAAATTTATGGATGCTACCGATGCCCTCGGTGCGGCCTATTGTCATTTTCTCCAACTCTCCACTCCCGAGACAGGTGCTAAGCATTATGGCTCCTGGAAGGACTTCGTCAATAAGAACCAAGACCGCCTCGCTCCAAATAATGTCATTGAAAAATAAATCTTACATATAGATCGTGTATTTTTTCTAAATCAGAAGATTATGGGAAATGCTATTATCAACATTAAGAATGGTGTCGTGCGTATGCCGGAATGGCGTATGGCAGAGCCCGTCAACTTTACATTGGACGACAATGAACAGTTAGCCATCGTAGGACCCAACGGTGGTGGCAAGACGATGCTCGTGGACATCATCACAGGCAGTCACCCGCTACTGATGCACGACCCTGAGTATGATTTCTCACCAAGTACAAACAAGAGCATATGCAAAAATATTAAATATATCACCTTCCGCGATGCCTACGGCGGGGACAACGACAAGACCTACTATTTACAGCAGCGCTGGAACCAAGCGGATATCGATGACAATACACCAACCGTCGAGCAGAAACTCAATGCTGCCTATAAGATAGCAGGCGAGGACAATGAACAGCGCAGGGCTTTCAGAGAAAAACTCTATGACATGTTCAACATGCGGGTGCTGCTCGACAAACACATTATATTATTGTCCAGTGGCGAGCTCCGTAAACTGAAACTCACGGAGACACTCTTCTCTCAGCCGCGCATACTCATCATGGACAATCCGTTCATCGGACTCGATGCGGGAACGCGTTCCCGACTCAAGGAGCTCTTCGCATCCATCGTCAGGAAAGACCACATTCAGATCATCCTCGTACTCTCCAAGACCGACGACATTCCATCATTCATCACGCACGTCGTCGAAGTGAAAGACATGCATGTGGGCAAGAAGATGGCACGTGAGAATTATCTCGCCTCACAGGTCCCCACTCCATCACAAGTATTAGAACCGTCGAAAACCGAGGCTATTCGAGACCTCCCTTATAATAATAAGGAGTATCACACCCATGAGGTGGCGAAACTCAACCATGTCAGCATCCGCTACGGAAGCCGTACGATTCTGAAGGAACTCGACTGGACCGTGCTCAACGGCGAACGCTGGGCGTTAAGTGGACAGAACGGAACCGGAAAATCGACACTGCTCAGTCTGATCTGCGCCGACAACCCACAGAGCTATGCATGCGACATCACGCTTTTCGGCACCCCCCGCGGATCGGGTGAGAGCATCTGGGATATCAAGAGACATATCGGTTACGTCTCTCCGGAGATGCACCGTGCTTATCAGAAGAATATCCCTGCCATCCGCATCGTGGCCAGTGGACTGAAAGACTCGGTAGGCCTCTATGCCAAACCCTCAGCAGAGGAATGTGAGGCCTGTCACTTCGGGCTCGGCATCTTCGGGCTCGAAGGTAAGGAGAACACGACGTTCCTCAAACTCTCAAGTGGTGAGCAGCGCCTCGTGCTCTTAGCCCGTGCCTTCGTCAAGGATCCTGAGCTGCTTATTCTTGATGAGCCGCTCCACGGGCTCGACAACAACAACCGCATGCTCGTGAAGAATGTCATCGACACGTTCATGCAGCGACAGAACAAAACGCTTATCATGGTGACGCACTATATGGAAGAGCTCCCTACGTGCATCGACCACAGAATAAAACTTATCAGACATTCATGAAAAAACTCTTTTTCTCTCTCTTGCTCCTTACAGCTTCTCTCTCTGGTTTGGCAAAGGAAAACTCGCTTACGCTACGCGTCCTTGAGACGAGCGATGTACACGGTTCTTTCTTCCCTTACGATCTGCTCGACAGGAAGCCGAAAGCTGGAAGCATGGCGCGTGTAAGTTCTTATGTGAATACGCTCCGCAAGCAGTACGGCAGAAACGTGCTGCTCCTCGACAATGGGGACATTCTCCAAGGGCAACCTGTGAGCTATTATTCCAACTATATCGACACAACGGAGACAAACATTGCAGCTCAGGTCATCAATTACCTCGGCTACGATGCGGAGACCATCGGCAACCACGATGTGGAACCCGGGCACAAGGTCTACGACAAATGGGTCGCGGCCGTTAAATGTCCTGTGCTCGGTGCCAATGTCATCAATACCAGGACTAACAAGCCTTATCTGAAGCCTTACACGATCATCGAGCGTAACGGATGCCGCATTGCTGTCTTCGGCATGCTCACTCCCGCCATCCCCAACTGGCTTCCAAAGAACATCTGGAGCGGACTGCGCTTCGACGAGATGATCTCCACGGCTAAACACTGGATGAGAGTCATGAAAGAGAAAGAGAGAGCCGATGTCGTCATCGGACTGTTCCATTCGGGAAAGTCAGGCGGCATAACGACACCCACCTACGAGGAGGATGCCTCAGAAAAAGTGGCGCAAGAGGTACCCGGCTTCGACCTCGTACTTTTCGGACACGACCACACACGTCATCTCGATAAAGTAGTGAATATCAAAGGTGACACAGTGCTCTGCATGGACCCGGCCAACAATGCCATCACCGTGGTGGACGCCACACTCTCGTTGAAAAAGATAAAGGGCAAATGGACATTGGTACACAAGAGCGGAGTCTTGCAGGATATCACAAAGGAGCCCGTAGATGAACAGTATATCCGTCATTTCAAGGCTTATATCAACAAGGTAAATTCCTTCGCCAACGAAAAGATCGGTGAGTTCAAGCACACGATATCAACCAAGGACAGTTACTTCGGCAACTCAGCGTTCAATGATCTTATCCTCAACCTCGAACTTCAGATCACGCATGCCGACATCGCTTTCAATGCGCCGCTTTCGTTCAATGCCACCATCAAAGCCGGACCGGTGTACATGAGTGATATGTTCAAACTTTATAAATATGA
>CALJCU010000341.1 GCA_938023885.1 uncultured Prevotella sp.
TGCTCGACTTCGGCAAACGGCAGAGTATACGCGGTGTCTTGCTCCATGGCATCCGAAAGTTGCCTGATGATGCTCCCCATCCTTCTTTTCCACAGTTGAAACGCTGGTTGCAACAGCGCATTGCCATCAAGACTGCAAATATACGAATTTACCGCGATGCTGTGACCGTCACACGACGTTTCCACGAGGAGACCGGCTGTGACAGTGTCGTGATGAAAGGTCAGGCCAACGCCCTACGTTACCCGGACCCATACATGCGGGAGCCCGGCGACATCGACCTGTGGACGACAGCGGCCACGAAGCCACTCATCCGATGGGCACACAGCCATGATCCGAGGGGAAGCATCGAATACCATCATGTTGACCTCAACGTCCTTGCCACGCCCGTAGAACTACACTACGTCCCATCGTTCATGGGAAACCTCTTCTACGAGTGGCGCATGCGTCGCTGGTTCAAAAAAGAGAAGCCCGGACAGTTCGGCAATAAAGCGACACTGCCTGACGGTTTGGGCGAAATAGGAGTCCTTGAACCCTCTTTTGACTGTGTCTTTCAGTTGTCCCACATGATGCATCATTTCTTCTTCGAGGGCATCGGCTTCCGGCAGGTCATCGATTTCTATTACCTGCTCTCCACTCTGCCGGAAGATGATGGCAGCATCATGAAAATAGTGAATTGGCTAAACATGGGCAAGTTCACAGCAGCAGTAATGTTTGTCCTCCACGATGTGCTGGGCATGCCACGCGAACGGTTGCTTTGTCCAACGAATAAGAAAATAGGCCTGCTCTTCCTCCACGAACTACTCTCTGCCGGCAACTTTGGGTTTCATGATACCCGCTACCATTTTGAGGGATTGTCACGATGGGACCAATACAAGCTTGAGACATGGCGCAACCTGCATTTTGCCAAAGAGTTCCCTTCAGAGGTTATCTTTGGCCGGCCACTGTCACGCTGGTGGCATGCAGCCTACAAGTTCTGGTTGTCCTCGTCCGTGGGCTGAGTAGCGTATTCTATCGGCAACTGACGGTCGATGACATTGTTGAAACTCACGATGGTCTCCGAACGGGAGAGGCCCAACGGTTGAAGCTTGTCGTGGATGATGTTCAACAAGTCGTGGTTGTTGTGCGCATAAAGCTTGATGAACATGTCGTAGCCACCTGTGGTGTAGTGACACTCCGTGACCTCGGGAATCTGGCGCAGCTTCTCTACGACCTCATCGAACGTCTCCGGGTCCTTCAGATACAGACCCACATAAGCGCAGGTCTCGTAACCAATCTTTTCCGGATCAATGATAAACTGGGAACCTTTGATGATTCCCAGCGACGTGAGTTTCTGAATGCGCTGATGAATAGCAGCACCACTGACGTTGCATACTCTTGCCACTTCGAGAAAGGGAATGCGCGCGTCACCCTGAATGAGTTGAAGGATTTTTCTGTCTAATGCATCAATAACTTGACGTGCCATTGTAATCTTATTTCTTTTATAGTGGTGCAAAGTTACAACCTTTCCTAATAATCTGCAACCTTTTAGCCCAAAATCTTATGAAAATAGCACGATATTAACGTTTGTGCATATTGGTTGTAAGAATCCTCCCTTATCCAATATATTAAAAACATCTAAGAAAGTATAATGGTTAACGGAGCCCTGTATTAATTCGAAATCGGGAAAATAAAAAAAATATTACAGACTTCTTTTTGATTTTACACTCGATTACCGTAACTTTGCAACGAAATGATTAACTATTCTCTTTCCTCCAAGCATGACGCAAAGAAGACCTTTGAAAAAGTGTTTTCGATGTATTACCCTAAGATGCTCACGTTCATCGCAGGGTTGACATCTGATTATGCTGAGGCAGAGGATATCGTCGAAGACATTTTTGTCAGCATCCTTGAAAAAGAGAACTTTTTTGAAAATATATCAGACGTTGACTCCTATCTTTTTATCACTTGTCGCAATGCGGCGGTCTCTTGGCTGAAGAAGCATCAGAAAAAGACCGTCATGGATCAAAATTGGGAAGGTAAAAACGACTGGTCGCCGGAAGACCAGGCATTAGGAGCAGAATTGCTTCAATATATAAACGCTCAAATAGCAGCGATGCCGGAGCAGCGGCGCCGTGTGTTCATCATGAGCCGTATTGATGGCATGTCAAACGGGGAAATAGCTAACTGCTTAGGCATCTCGAAGCGAACGGTTGAAAACCATATCTACGCGGCTATGGCTGAGCTCAAACAAAAGATATTCCTGATAGTTCTTGTATTAACATTATTTGAATGAGTAAAGAAAGGTCGTTTTCTCTCTTCAAAGTGATCATTGAGAAAACAGAAACATTCTTTCAATCTTAAATAATGAACAGCCTTATGAAAATCCGAAACTGGATTATTACTGCTTCTGCCTTGGGAATGCTTTTCGCATTGCCTGAGACATCGGCCGCCCAAAAGCGCGCCTTTCTTCCTCCTACGATGGGATGGAGCTCGTGGAATACCTTTGGACTAAACGTCAATGAAGATGTCATTTGCGGCCAAGCCGACGAAATGGTCAAGCTTGGCTTAGACAAAGTGGGCTACAAATACATCAATATCGATGATGGCTACTGGGATGGCCGTGATCGGAACGGGAACCTACGTGTGAACAAGAAGGAGTTTCCTCATGGCATGAAATATGTGGCTGATTATATCCATAGCAAAGGATTAAAAGCCGGAATCTATTCTGACGCTGGCGACAACACATGCGGCTCCGAGAACGGCAAGCAAGCATACGGACGAAATGTCGGTTTAGCTGGACACGAATATCAAGACTGCAAGCTCTACTTCAACGACTGGGGATACGATTTTATTAAAGTAGACTACTGTGGCGGTATGCATCTCGGCCTCGACGAGAAAAAACAGTACACCAAAATCAGCGATGCCATTAAGCGATGCGAGAAAGAGACTGGCAGAAAGATCGTGTTCAATGTGTGTCGCTGGTGTTATCCGGGCACCTGGGTCAACAAAGTAGCCGATTCATGGAGAACGACTGGTGACATCTATAATAGCTGGGAAGCATACAAATATCTTATCAGCCAAAATCTCTATATTCAGGCTTACACAGGAGGAGGGCACTATAATGACATGGACATGCTCGAGATTGGACGTTCTCAGAGCAAGGATGAAGACCGCACCCACATGGCCTACTGGTGTATAGCAAGCTCCCCCCTGCTTATTGGTTGCGATATGCGTACTCTCAACTACGAATCATTGGCCCTGCTTAAAAACACTGATCTAATTGCTATGGATCAGGACGTATTAGGCATCGGAGCTCCGGTTGCACAGCGCCAAGGCGATGTCTATGTCGTTGCTAAAGACATGGGGATCCTACATGGGAATAAACGCGCAGTAGTGGTAATGAACCTGACTGACCACAAGCAAAACATTGATGTTGACCTTCATGCATTACAGTTCCAGGGAAAAGTCAATGTACACGATTGCTTTACAAAAGCAGATTTCAATATCAATACTCCCAGCATGAGCGTCGACATACCAGCTCATGGTTCTCAAGCTTACTTCATGACCGGCACCCGATGCGATAAAGATATTTATCAGGCAGAAGAAGCCTGGCTCCATGACTATGAAAAATTAGACAACGGTATAACCGCACTGCCTGTTGCCTCGGCAAACGCCAACCAAGGCGAATATGTAGGTTATATTGGACACATGACCAGCAACTATCTTGAATGGCCGGACGTATACGTGGAAAAAGGCGGAAAATATAAACTGACTTTTGCTGTGGCCAGCGCTAAGAGTCGCGATTTCCAAGTTAAAGTCAATGGCAAGCTTGTGAAGACTTTTGAAGATGTCAACACTGGGAGCTGGGATGTGCAATGGACTTCTTGTTCCGTCATCGTCAACCTTAAGAAAGGTAGCAATGCGGTTAGCATTGGCAACACGGAAGCCTATACTCCTAATGTCGATTATATGACTGTCGAGAAGGCGCTATAATCATCTTAAAAGTATTGCTGAAACGTATTAGATGGATAAACAAGATATTCGAAAGATTCTCCTTTTCCGGATTTACGGACTTCTACCAGAGCGTTTTCACGCTTTGGTAGACAGATGGATTGCAGAAGACTCTCCTTTGAAACAGAAGTCGATGTATGAAATTTGGAAAGCTATACCAAGCCAACCAAGCACGGACAGCCGTAAGGCGCTAAATCGTGTTTACGAAAAGGCTGGTATGACCAGAAGCTCTCATTTCCATATCTCTTTACGTTATGCAGCAGTGCTTTTGGTACTTCTCTTACCTGTCGCAGCCTATTTCTTCTGCCATCATGAGCCTGAGCCCAAACTATTATCATGCTCGACAGCTCAGAGTGAGATGAAAGCTATCGTGCTGCCTGACAGTACGAAGGTAATACTTAACAGCAGTTCAAGCCTCAGCTATCCATCCGAGTTCCCGGATAGTATTAGAGAAGTCAGCCTGAAGGGTGAGGCTCTGTTCCATGTCAAACATGATGCGTCCAAGCCTTTTATCGTAAAGTCTGGGTGCATGAGAATTCATGATCTTGGCACCATCTTCAACGTCAATAGCTATGACCCGCACAACATTATAGCTACTCTTGCAGAAGGTAGCGTAGATGTTTGGACTGAGAATAAGGGCGTAAAATCTAATTATACAGTTCTTAAACCAGACCAGCAGGCAGAATACAATAGCAACAAAAGAACGCTTCTCGTCCTGAATGTAACTTCAGATGATATCATCTCTTGGACCCACGGAGACCTTTACTTCTTTGAGAAGCCGCTTGGTACCATCGTAAAGGGAATCTCTGATAAATATGGTGTACAGATCAT
>CALJCU010000342.1 GCA_938023885.1 uncultured Prevotella sp.
GCCACTTTTGTCGCATTTATCTGGATAACACTTCGTGGAGCAAAGAATGGTGCTCAGGAAGACAGACCTACGGAGTTGATGGCGAAAGGAAAGGCCTTGTTGTCGGTACTTGCCGGACTCGCAGGCCTTGTGCTGGGTTCCAATGTCTTTGTGGATAATGCCTCTGCCTTGGCTCACAGTTGGGGTATCAGCGATGCAGTGATAGGTTTGACAATTGTAGCAGGAGGCACTTCGCTTCCTGAACTTGCCACGAGTGTGGTTGCTGCGCGGAAAGGAGACAGTGGCATCGCTATCGGAAACGTGTTAGGGTCCAATGTCTTCAATATTCTCATGATTCTTGGTGTTACCGGACTTATCTCTCCGATGCATATTCAAGGCATCACAACGATAGACCTTGCGGTGATGGTGCTTTCGATGGTAATGCTCTGGCTCTTCTCGTTCACCAAATACCGTATAGAACGTTGGGAAGGCTTTGTGCTCATCGCTGTGTTCTTAGGGTATATCTCGTGGCTGGCGGTTAATGCATGAGCAAAGACATATATCTACGGGCGTATTCAGCTGATACTTTCATATAATCGTGGTGGCGGCGGATATATTCAATGCCTTGCTGTTTGAGTGTGGGGATGATCCCAGGATGCAATACGAGATGCTCTAATTGCCGATAGACACTGTCGTAGGACGGTTCCACGCTGACGATGGGACGCAGCTCGGTCTCATGCAGGATGTCGTAGTTCTCCGGCTCTCCCCCACCCATGACAATGATGCCGCGGCTCATGGCTTCAAGCGCGTTCATCGCGGGGGTGTAACTATAGAGCTGGTCAAGGATGACATCGGTTTCATTCATTGTCTTCACATATTCGTTGAAGGGCAAACTCTCAGTTATCGTTAACTGGACCATGTTTGGGTATTGAGTGGCAATGTTTTGTGCAGCTCGCAACATGATATCAGTTCCTTTGTATGCACTCCGTGTTTTGTTGATACCGATGAAAATTTTGAGAGGGCCCTTGAATTCTTTTGAGATGATTTCATTCTTAGGCTTTATCGGAAACGGAATAAATGTTGTCTTTGAGGGAAACAAAGGTTGATACGTTGCCCAATATTCATAGAGCCCTGCTACGATCGCATCGCAGCTGTAGGCAATCTCTTGATTGAGTCTGCCCTTGGCTGTATCGATCCAACCATCGATATAAACAGTTGCTTCGGGATCTTTGCGTAATGTTTTTCCGATGTTGAAATCACTGTATCTAAGTTGCATTCGGGTGATGTTCTCATGCACCCAATAATAATCCATTCCGAAAGCCCCTAAAACGATTTTGCGGTTATGCTTCCTTAGATAACGATACAGAGGAGCAATGTGCCCTGCTTTCAGTTCGAAGAATAATGGGTTGATAAGCTGGACGATGTCGTAGCCTCTGAGTTGCGGTAAGATAGAAGCTATCTTCAGCATGAGCTTTACCCCACCCCATCCGCCTTCTTTTCTGCTCACATCAATGTCGCGCGGATAGTTTTTCCAGAAGTCTCCGTTGCTGACGACCGTCACCGTGTGGCCGAGTCGTCGCAGGCCCTCCGCGAGCGTGGCATGGACATTGCTGTATTCTCCGAGTAAAAGGATTTTCATGATTATAGGGCTGCAATAAGAATGAGCTGCCCTGCTTTCTTTTGTATCATATAGCGGAAGATAGTATATTCCTTTGTATAATTCTCATTTGGCAACGGATAGAGGTCGTGCCGCTTCAGAAGGTCAATGGCCTTGAGAAGCTGTTTGCGGTTTCTGGTCATATGGGCAACATTGATGAGAAAGTCCATAGAAAGCTGCGCCACACGCCGTTCCATGGATGCTTTCTTCAAAGAGTCGCTGTTTATGGCAATGCTCTTTAGATGAAGAATCACTCTCAGCATGTCGGTAAGCCGCTTGTTTCTTTCATCTCTATTCTTGGAATGCATGATAGACCCTGAACGTTGTCTGTAATAATAAGCTTTGGCGGGGGTTGAATAGATATTATGCATCTTCAACACGAGTTGTGGTGTGAACTCTTCATCCTCATGGAAAATGCCAGGGGTGAACCGCAAGTCTTCCAGGCGATCACGGCGGAAAATATATCCGCAGGCAGCACCACGGAGGTTCTCATTCATCATATACTCTTCTCCCGTCACAGGACCATTAAAAGAAAAATCTGTTGGCTGTTCTTTTTTTTCTGAGGCATGGAACATCACCATGTCTACAGGTTTTTGATAGCGTATGATATCGAGGCAATGCTCGTATGGGGCATTGATAAGACTGTCGTCGCCATCTACGAATTGGATAAACATGCCCGATGCTATCTTTAATCCCATGTTGCGTGCCGCAGAAAGCCCTTGATTAGGCTGTCTGAGGAAGATAATGTCTGGAGCCATCTCTGTCAACTCGTTCACTGGTGAGAAGTCGGAACCATCGTCTATGATGATTATTTCTCGTTCTTTGACTGACAATGAGAGATTCGTGATACTTTCAACACATTCGCGAAGCATCACAATGGGAAGATTGAATGTGGTGATGATAAAAGACACCAAAGGTTGTATCTTTGCGTCCATGGCTGACTATTAGTTGATCGTATTGCAAAGGTACAAATTTTCCTCAATAATCAATGATTTATGGAGAAAAATTACTGCATGGTCCAGTCGATACCCAATGGATTGCCTTTCATACTGACAACCCAAGGAAGTTCATTTTCCTTATCAATCCACATCACGGTTCCATCCACATCTGCTACCACTTTGATGTTCCCATTATGCTCTGCAATCTAACAGAAGGAGGTCGCATGTTCAACTACATCCTCAGGAATGATATTTTTCGATCCATTACAGCTGATTGTTACTCCATCATTCGTCTTTTCAACATTTAGTCTCCATATACGATATTGTCGGTTGAGGACAAAGGAGACCGTTGCCGGTTCGTCTGTTTCCTGAACATCAATATGTATGGGTTTGATCGGGATATATTTACCTTGTCCTGCTACCGGGTATCTGCCGAGCATGGCCCAAATAAGCCAGGACGACATAGCTCCGGAGTCGTCATTCCCAGGAAGTCCATCAGGCGTATCAGAATAATATCTGTTCACAATGCTTGCAACTCTCTGTGAGGCGAGGTCCGTGCAGCCGATATACGCATAGAGATAAGGCGTGAGAAACGATGGCTCGGTGCCCGCAT
>CALJCU010000343.1 GCA_938023885.1 uncultured Prevotella sp.
TATCTTCTCACATAAGCATAAAGGGCGTGAGTTTGGTAAATAAAAGATTTTCAGGAGTTTCTTTTATTTTCCTTAATACTTAGATATAGAGATTTTAAAGGTGAAATAAGAACTATATGATGTAAGTAGATGAAATTAGTTTGTATATTTAAATTGTTAATAATTAATCAAATTCGGCAATATGGATAAAAGAAAAGAGAGATATTATATGAGACCGCAAACGGAAGTTATATTTATAAAGCAAAGTGAGTATCTTCTTGAGAATTCTCCGGTAAACGGAGGACATTACAGCGCAGAAGATGATGGCGAGTCTTTAAATGCAAAGCCGTCAGGCTTTTTCTTTGAGGAAGAATCTGCCGAAGACAAGAACTAAAGTAGAATGGAATACAAGTTAAGAAAAGGTAGAAAAATGAAGTATTCTTATTTTTGGGCTTTACCGGTCGCATCCCTGCTTTCACTGGCAGGCTGCTCCAATGACGACACTTTGCAGGCGGACAACGGGAAGCAACAGAACACGGTGTCCGCAGGGATGACAGAGTTTGCAGACGGGGGATTGACCCGCACAGCAGGCACTTACGACGGTTCGGCGATAAAGTTTTATTGGACTTCAGGAGACAAGCTGTGGATCAACAACACTGGCACTTTAACAATAAGCACAAAAGACAATATCACGGCCAAGGCTCCTACGGCCAAGTTCTATTTCCCCGGAATACTCACCGCACCGAAATACAACGTACGTTATACGGGCAACGGCAACACCAACGGCGACAAGGTGACCATACGTACGGCCCAGTCGCAGAGCGCTCCCGACGATGCCTCGCACATCGGTACAGACGGAGACTGCGGCACGGCGGAAGCCAGCAGACTGGGTGACGGGAGCTACACCTTCACGCTCTCTCACAAAGCATCCTACCTCGTCTTTACGCCTTATTACAGCCCTGAGTTTGCAGAGGACGTGAAAGTGACGCAGATCAAGGTAACGGCAGACGAGGCAATTGCCGGAGAGTTCAGATTCGATGACAATGGGATAAACACGACATCCCGCCCCGCCGCAACTGCTGCCAACAGGAGCATAACGCTCACACTGAACGGCGGTTCGAATAACGGATTCGTCATCCCCAAGGCGGCAGACCATGAAAAGAACGCGGCCATAATGGTCCTTGCACCGGGAGAATATCATCATGTCACCGTGGAATACACCCTCTACGACCAGAAGACGCAGGTCCGCGGGACAGTATCCAAGACTTATAATGACATTACCTGCAAGGCAGGAAAGAACAAGAAAGTAAGCACCGATCTGGCAATCACACACTATTCGAGCGACAGATACTATATGTGGGACGCTGCCGTGGGAAAGAACGCATGGGAAGGTCATGAGAACGACCAGCCGATACTGAACGGAGGATCGAACGCCAGCTATCCCCAAATATCCAGTGACTCAAGATGGTATAACCCTGCCCCGTTCCCGACTTCTGCAACACGTTCGGCAGCCGCCTGCCCTAACGCCAACGAAATGCTGTGGTATGTCATGTATGGAAATCCTCACTGGGATCCTTCTCTCTGGTCCATCATGAAACATCTGTATGCCGGAGGCATGTGGCTGAAGAAACTCAGCGCCATCGCTGCCGCCGAGCACAAGACTGAGACAGAGATGAAGAATGCGGCTCCCGGTGGAACGGATTACACGAAGGTACAATCATTTAAAATATATGACAATTTTCTTAAAGACAATACAACCATTAAAGACGGCAGACCCGACAACCCGAATGATTATGTCTACTTGCCAGCTATCGGCACTTATATACTAAATAATGGGGAGTTGCGAAATGTCGGGATCAAAGGTTTCTATTGGTCAAGCACACCACGCCCCGATGGAGCATTAAATGCCTATAATCTGTCAGTCGAGAAAGGAAAGGTACATACCGGATATGGGCCTCGCAACAATGCACACTGGTTGTGGCCAGAATAATATATTTAAAATAAAAGGTGTGTCAAAAGCAAAGTTTGACACACCTTTATGTTTGATGGCAATTATCTGAAGATACTTTTAGTTCTCTGAAGATATTTATAGGGGGATAATTATATTGTCAGGTTTATATGGTAGTGCACCATAGTAGACAAGTTGTCGTATAAAACTACAACGGAACGTATTAAGAGAAAATTTTTAATGTGTTTGATATTCATGGGGAATATGTTAGAGATCTACAGGGACAGGTTGGAGTTGCAAAGGCGATGTTACTTGAGAGAACCATTATATTATTTTGTCCATTCGGTCTAAGACATGTTTTTAGGAAACATGTTATTCATCATCATCGTCATCAAAGCCGAACATTGCTG
>CALJCU010000344.1 GCA_938023885.1 uncultured Prevotella sp.
ACTGCAAGAGCTACAAGGACGTGGTGCGGAAAATATCCGAGGGTGTGACAGACCCGGAGGTTTTGATAGAGGAAATCCACGGCCGCATCATTAAACATCACGGCAAGGAAACGATACTGGCCTCGCTGACCGGTGTCATATCACAGGCGGAGATAGACGTGCTCAGGCAGCTGCGGGAGGAGCTTGCCCTGGCCGAGGAGCACAAGCGGGAGTGCCTTGAGAGAATGCTGGAGATATGCCAGGAGAAATATCCTGACGAGTTGAGACGGTTGCAGACCATACCAGGGGTGAAAGAACGGACGGCCACATCATTGATTGCGGAAATCGGAACGGACATGAGTAAGTTCGAAACGGCCAACCACCTTTCAGCTTGGAGCGGGCTGAGACCGAGAAACGACGAGTCCAACAAGAAGTTCAAGTCACGACGCATAACTCACGGCAACGTTTATTTGCGCAAGAACATCATTCAGTGCGCATGGGCAGCAAGCAGGACAAAGGGCTGCTTCTTCAGTCGGTTCTCCTACCACCAGACCCAAGTCAGGAAGAAGAACAAGATGAAGGTCATCGTGGCCGTGGCTAGAAAGCTGTTGGTTGCCGTATGGCATGTAATCCACGACAAGACGGATTACGTTGACTTCCAAAAACGAGATCGCCAAGCACCCGCTTCAAATGGGTGACAACGATATACCACCCATGGAAAGGCTATTATCTTTGTGATGGCTTTGACCTCGCTCGCAAATTAACTTATCCCACGGGTGGCCATGGAAGCCAGTTTGAGCCTTGAGCTCGAAGAGGAAAGTACGATAATACCCCACATCCACGCAAAGCGTGGGTGCGGGATGTTATGTGCCATTTTAGAAAAACTTGACAAAAACCCCTAATTTTAGTTACTCCTGTACAGAATTCTATTAGGTTTTATAGAGGAAAGGTACAATAATATTAGTGATTTTCCGATAAATTAGTCCTTTTCTTTTGTGAGGATGGAATATCTTTCGTAAATTTGCCGGAAAGGAATACCATATATTATGTTTGCAAACGCTACTGTTAGAAATATCGTTTTAGGCTTATGCATTCTGTTCGCACTGCCGGCGCTGGCCCGTAGAACTACTATTCTCATCTCGTGTGATGGGTTCCGCTGGGACTATCCGCAGTATTATGACACGCCATTCTTGGACCGCATGGCAGCGGAGGGCGTGAGTGGAGAACTTGTGCCATCGTTTCCTTCGAAGACATTTCCCAACCACTATACGCTCGTTACCGGTCTGCGCCCGGAACATCACGGCATCATCGCAAACAGCTTTATCGACCGCGCTACAGGTGCCCGCTTCTCATTAGGCGACCCCAAGACGAAGTTTGATGCCCGTTTCTATCATGGCGAGCCGCTCTGGCTCACGGCGCAGCGCCAAGGCCTGAAGGCGGTCGTCTTTTATTGGCCGGGCTCCGATGTGGCAGTGAACGGCAAGTATCCCAATGTGTGGCATAAGTATAACGAGAAGCCGCACATGACCTTCGCACAGCGTGCCGATAGTGTCATGGCTTACCTGACGAAGAAGAATGTTCCCGATCTTATTATGGCTTATTTTGAGGAACCCGACGGAAGCGGTCATAACTATGGTCCTCAGGCAAAGGAGACGCGCCATGCCGTAGAGAGCGTCGACTCGCTGCTCGGCTCTCTATGGAACCGGATCGTGAAGGCGAAGAAAGCCGATGATGTCAACTTTGTTGTCGTCTCCGACCATGGCATGACCTGGTTCACGCCTTCAAGAAATATCAATCCTGCACAGTATCTCCATAAAGGTTGGTACACGTCTTTAGAAGGTAACCTCCCTTGCAATATCTATGCCCCGGAGAAATGGCAGCAGGACGGTATTATCAGGGCACTCAGCAAGGTCCCTCATCTTCATGCTTGGCGCAAGGCAGATATCCCGCAGTATCTCCATTATCAGGCGGATGCCAATATCGGTGATGTGTTGGTGCTCCCCGATGAGGGTTACCTCTTTGATGGCGGAGAGACACACAATGGCGGCGTGCACGGCTACGACCCGGGCTATAGCGATATGCATGCACTCTTCCGCGCGTGGGGACCAGACCTCAAGCATGCTGACCTTGGTCAGTTCTCCAACACGGCTGTCTATCCTTTCGTCTGTCATCTGCTCGGCATACAGCCGGCAAAGAACGATGGGGAGAACGATTATGAAAAGATAAGAGGCGAGGCGTTCAAGTAAGTGCTCCGGCTTTCCTAAAACAAAAATCTATGTCAAACCTTACTATTACAGACTGGGCGGAGGAAGACCGTCCGCGTGAACGGCTGGAGCGTCTCGGTCCTGAGGCACTCT
>CALJCU010000345.1 GCA_938023885.1 uncultured Prevotella sp.
CCTTTATGGAATTGAAATACAGTCTCGCTTTATTCCTGTGGAAGACGTATCTGAGTTTTAATCGCACCTTTATGGAATTGAAATAGCGGACTGAATGGCGCTGTCAGACTTGTTGAACTGTTTTAATCGCACCTTTATGGAATTGAAATCACTGAACAGTAACGGCGGTGTGTTCTCTATCATTCAGGCCGACTATGGTGCCAGTGTCTGTCCCGGCGGGAAAGGCACGGTTGGTACACTGACGACAGACAGTCTGAACCTCGGCTTCGGCAGTATCGTCGACTTCGATATCAATGCTGATGGCAAAGCCGACCAGCTCATCGTCAACAAGGCGATGAAGATTGAGACGAAGGACTGGACACAAGGCCCGGAATATCTTGTTCCGCGCTTCAACATCAACTTCATCAATGGTGTCGTTGCAGGAACTTATCAGCTCGGTACCGTCGCAGCTGTCGACGGTGAACTGGGTAAAATTACTATCACAGGGCTTCAGGGCCACAAGACCTCATTAGTCTGCACCGATGGCAGGCTCGTGCTGACCGTTGCGGACATGCGTGCTGCAACGAATGTGGAGTGGTCGGGTGCCAACAGTACGACGTGGGATCTCGCTGACCAGGAGAACTTCACGAACACCAGTGAGAAAAAGTCGGATGTCTTCGTCACCGGCGATTCCGTGACATTCAACGACAGCGCCACTTCCGGCACGGTCGTCATCAAGGGCGGGGTGAGCCCGGCTGCCGTTACCTTCGACAACAGCAACGTTGAATATAACGTCTTTGGTGATGCCATTACGGGTACGACGACCCTGACGAAGAGAGGTGCGGGCAAGACCACATTGACCAACACCAGCAGTTTCGCGGGTAAGACAACCATTGAGAACGGTACCCTCGTTGTCAACAATCTCGGTCAGAAAGGCGGTGTCAACAATGGCGCTCTCGGTGTCTATACCAATGAGGTCAACCTCAATGGCGGTACGCTGGAGGCTACGGAGAGCATGACGACTGATCACCCCATTACTCTGGGTAAGAACGGCGGTTCCTTACTGGTAGACGAGGGCAAAGAACTGAGAATGAATAGCTCTATCACGGGTAGTGGTTATACGCTGACGAAAGATGGTACGGGCTCTCTGACACTACCTCCGACAGTCAACTTCAGTAAACTGATTGTTAATGGTGGTACAGTGAACAGTCAGGAAAGCAATAATGTGCAAGGCTATCCGAAGACAGTGGTTCTTAATAATGGCGCAGCGCTTAATGATGCAGATAATTTCCTTACATACACTTCTAACGGAGTGAATGTGGAAGTTCCTGAGGGTGCTACAGCTTCCTGGTATCTGGATGGCCGTTGTAACTATACGGGCGGCCTCACGGGTGCAGGTACACTGAACATCTATTCACGGAGCACAAGAGCTTATATCAATGGTTACTGGGGTGATTTTGCCGGAACTCTGAAGATAGCCGGACAGAAGACGGGCTCTTATACGCCGGTGCTTTACGTAACGGGCAGTCTGAAGAATGCAATCGTCTCTGCATCCATCCATCTGGACAACAACGGAAAGAGTGTAGAGGTCGGTAGTATCGCAGGCTCTGCACAGCTTGACGGTGCCGGTACCTGGGCGCTGGGCGGCAACAATAAGGATTTCACGTTCAATGGTACGATCAACAACGGTAAACTCGCCAAGACGGGCAATGGCATCATGACCATGAGCAACGTTCAGAGCAAGATTGGTGGTACGGTGAGTGTCACGGGTGGCACATTGAATCTCAACAGTGCTCTTGTGACGCTGAAAGATGCCAACCGCCTCTTCGGAGCTTACGGAGTCAGCGTTGCTAATGGTGGTACGCTTGCCGGGCGTGGTGTACTGGAGAAGATAGAGGTCGATAACGGTGGTATCCTTGCACCGGGTAGCGTTACGAGCACAACACGTTACAGTGCCCTTCGTACGGTGAGCGGCATCTATCTCTATGATGGTGCCAGGGCTGAGTTCCTGATTAACGATGGCAAGAACACGGATGCCAGCCACACCTCTCTCATTACCAACGGCATGCTGTCACTGGCTCCGGGTTCTATGATCACGGTGAACCTCAAGTCGACCTACACGCCGGCAGTGGGCGACAGCTGCACCCTCTGGACGGCAGCCGACTTCTCGGGCAGTGCTGATAACGTCACGCTGAACCTCCCGACACTGCCTGCAGGACTGAATTGGGATACTTCTGAACTCTTTCAGACGACGGGTATATTGAAGGTCGTGATCGGCACAGGCATCAAGAACTTGACGCTTGATGAGGCCTCCACGGGCCAGGTCTATGATATGGCAGGCCGCTGCTATGGCATCATCAAGACATCGAAGGCGTCAGCCGTACAAGACCTGCGTAAGCAGGGTCTGTCTCAGGGTGTGTATGTCATCCGCGCCGGTGGCGACAGCATGAAAGTGGTTGTAAAATGATGAAAGACAGATTATTTTCGTATTGTTTCCTGTGTGCCATATTTCTGTTTGTGGCCACAGGACTCTCTTCGTGTACAAGCGACAGTCAGACAGAGGATGGGTACAACAATATCAAACAGTCGTTCGAAAACATGAAAGGGTCGTATGAAGGTAGGGCGGTCATGAGCGATAACAGTAACCGTCTGACTATCAGAATATCCAGGGAGAGACAGAAAGTTTCAGTTACACGGCGACGGTCGACAGTGTCGGTGTGCCCAGCGTGTCGGCATTGAACTGGAAGACGAAGAGTATCGATGTGACGTTCAACTATAAGAAGGACGGCACGGCTCATGCGATGACACTTACGCTTGCCACAACGGGTTATTATGAGGAGATCCGCAGACTGCTCTCCTTGCGGATAGATGTTGAGGATCTCATCGTTGACAATCAGGATATGACCCGTTTCCTCCCCATCACCTTTACGGTCGATGCGGCGGGGAAGAAGTGAGGCCTACCGTTTCTTGTATTTGCTTGGCACCATTCCGAAGTGCGCCTTGAAACACTTGTTGAAGTAGGTCGGGTCGGCAAAGCCGACCCGGTAGCTGGCCTCTGACACATTGTATTTTCCTTCGTCCAGAAGTTCCGCTGCGGCTTCCATGCGTCGGGCGAGGAGGTATTTGTTAGGTGACATGCCGAAGACATCCTTGACCTTGCCATAGAACTTCGTGCGGCCCATGGACATCATCTCTGCCAAGCGGTCGACGGACAACGTCGGATCACCGAGGTGCTGCGAGACGACAGCCTCGACCTGCTGGCGGAACCGCTTATCGGTACGGCTGGTCAACACCACGGGATTTGATGAAATTATGTTCTTTTCGGTGTTGTCTTCTTGCGGAATTTCCGCTGCGGGCAGTTCCGCTTTTCTTTTCTCATGCCAGGTGATAAGCTGTATCATCCGGGCGATGAGCAGATGATAGTTGCAGGGCTTCACCATATAGTCGTCGGCTCCGACCTTGTATCCTTTTATCTGATGATCTTCATCGTCTAAGGCTGTAAGCATGATGACCGGAGTGTCTGCCAAGTCTTTCTCGCTCCGCAGTTTTTTAACAATCTCATAGCCGTTGGTGTCGGGGAGCATGATGTCACAGAGAATGAGACTTGGCGGGTTGGCGGTGATACCCTCAATGGCGTCTTTTCCGTTGCCGTAGACGTTTGTCTGGAAGAAGGCGCCAATTTCTGTGGACAGTTGCTCCTGCATGTCGGCATCGTCCTCAATGATGGCGACGCGCTGACTGTTGATAGCCTCGGGTGCCATCTCACGGATAATCTCTTCGTAATGCTTGTCATCGTGAGAACCTAAGGTATGGTTCCTGCTGTCATATTCCTCTGGCTGGTAATCCCACTCTTTCGGGATAGAGAGCGTGAAACGGGCACCGTGTGGCAAGACGTTGGAGTAGGAGAGCATGCCATGATGGAGCAGCGCCATCTGGTAAGAGGTGTAGAGCCCGATACCCATACCGCCTTTGGACACATTGCCTTCCATGAAAGGATGGAACAGGTGTTTGAGCTGTTCGTCGTCGATACCAGGGCCGTTGTCCTCTACGATGAAGTCGAGTACCTTGTCATGATTCTTGATGTAAAAGACGACCGTGCTGTTCTCCGGCGCATATTTGACAGCATTGGAGAGCAGGTTATAGAGGACAGACTCCACGAGACGGTGATCGAAGAATAACTCAGCATGCTTTTCGTAAGGGGTGAAGTTCATGTTGATATGCTTTTGTTCGGCGATGACGCGGAAGTCGAGGAAGACATCCTGTGCAAAGGCGATGATGTCGTCTTTCTCTACCTGTAACCGTAGTTTCCCAGTCTCTATCTTTCGATATTCGAGGAACTGGTTGACGAGCCGGAGCAACCGGCGTATGCCTCGCTGAGCCGTCTGGATATCTTTTCGTGACGGGTTCCCGGGTCGGGACACGTGTTCTATAGCCGTCTGCAGGATTGCCAAAGGGGTACGGAACTCATGGGTGATATGCGTGAAGAACTCGGTGCGGAAGTCGGCAATCTGTGTCTCCAGTCTCACCTGTTGGTGCATACGGAGACGCTCTTTGGCATTGCGGTAGATGAGGAGAGCGATGACAGCGAATATTATCAGATAACAGAACCATGCCCAGATAGTGTTGTACCACGGCTCCGAGATATGCACGATAAGCGTGCGTTCCTTGCCGGGTCCTGTCTGGTCGACGAGACGCAAGTGGAATGTATAGGTGCCGGGCGAGAGGTTGGAATATTCTACCCGGTTCTCTACCGTGACGGGGCGCCAGTTGTGGTCAACACCTTCGAGGTAATACTGATAAGCCTGTGAGGTGATGTTATGATAGTCGCAGCTGGAGTAGAAGAATGTGACCGAGTTCTGGTTGTGGTCCAGGGTTATCTTCTGTGTCTGAGGAATGGCCCTGTCGGTGATGACGGAGTCGAGTCCTTCGTAGACGGAGATTCCGAGATGAAAGGCACAATGTTGCCGGGCGTCTTCACAATCTTATCATTAGCAGGGTTGAGGAGCACCATCCCGTTTGCCGTACCGAAGGCGAGTTGTCCGTTAGCCAGCCGGACAGCACAGTCTTTGGTGAACGTGTTGCTGAGCACGTTGTCGGTGAGGATGTAGCGGCGTACATACCGACCGTCGGATGTTACACGAGAGATACCGGCATCGGTACCAACCCACAGGTTGCCTTTGGTATCAGCAATGATAGAGCGGATATTGTTGTTGCTCAGACCGTCTCTTGTCGTCAGCATCTTATAGCTCATTCCCTTGATGCCGTGCGAGAAATCGCAGCGCACGAGTCCACCGCCCACGGTGCCGACCCATACGATGTCGTGGGCTGTGGGATAGACACACAAGACCTCGTCGGCAGGGAAGTTCCTGGCAGCCGAGTGGTAAAGCATGAAGTCGCCGGGTCGGATCTCCTGTCTTCTGAGGTCGGCGGCATAGAGACCGTTATAGGTAGAGACAAATATCCTGTTGGGTGTGATGGCGATATCGTTGATGCGGCTCTCGTTGTATTGACTTGTGATGGCCTGGATGGCTTGCACTGTACCACCCTTGACCGTTTTGGCCAGGAGCAGTCCGTAGCCCCAGGTGCCGAGCCAGATACGTCCGTAGCGGTCTTTAGCGATGGCAGTGTAGTCGTTGGCTTCCACTTTCTTACCGTCGGTTGTCACTTTCATCTCATGCCCGTCAATGCTGACTCCTCCGCCACGGATAGCCTGCCACACCCTTCCCTGATTGTCTACGACAGAGCCGGAGATAGCGTGTTCCGTCGTCCCGTCCAGAGAGAACAGGCCGGAGAAAATATTATAGGTATATAGTTTCTTGGCTTTGGTCTCTACTTCCAGGTTGCCGTTGCCAAGAGAGTTGAGATGAGAAATGCTGTTTGTCCAGTCACCTTGAACAGAACTGCCTATGAACTGATAGTCGGCGATGTTCTCGCCGGGAACGAGGCACGCCACGCCGCCATTCTCCGTAGCTATCCAGATGCAACCGCTGCGGTCCGTGGTGACATAAAGTATGTAATTGGTCAGGATAATGGGATCGCGGTCGCTGGCTGTAAACTGTGTCACTTTTCCTGTGTTGCGGTTATAGACGAACAGACCGCCACCGTAGGAGCCGATATAGTAGAGTCCGTCCTTGCCGCGTGTGACGGAGAAGATACTGTTGTGTTCCCGTGACTGATAAGTGTTATTAAATAATTTCAGTACTTGTACTTTCCCATGCTTAGGGAAGATCCAGAGGTCACCTGTCCGGTTGCCGACGAACTGCAGGTCGCCAATGGTGGAGTAGAGGGAACCATTGGGTATCTGATAATCGGCAGGTTTAGAGAACTGTCCGGTTTTGGCATCTAAGGCAAAAGAGGTATTGCCCGTGAATATCACCCATTTGCCTTGCCAGTTGATGACACCTCGGATGGCATTGACATGACCCAGGGGAGAGGGCAAGTGTGATTTCTTCAGTAGGCGGCCTTTAGAGTTGAAGATATAGGCTGTCTGTCCCAGTTTCTTATAAGCCATGATCTTATCCCCGTAGGTGAAACACCCCATCAAGTCATAATTGCGTAGATAGGCGCGGGTATGTCCTTGAGGGTCTATTCGTACAAGTCCCTTAGTCGTCGCAGTCCAGATGATGCCGTTGCAGTCTTCGGCAACGGCGTTTACATGGTTGTCGGGAAGGCGGCGGTTTGTAACTGTGTAGTCAGTGGTAGTGTAATTGCCGTTGATCTTTGTGACCTGCCTAAGGCCATAGGTGTTGCTGACAAGCCAGATGCCGTGGGAGGCCGGCACGAGTTTGCGGTAAGGTCGGTCCTGATCGCCGCGACCGGTATAGTCGATGAAACGGCCGCGCTGTAGGTCGTAACAGAACTGGTTATAGGTTGCTGTAGACAGCCAGAGCTGGTCACGGGAGGGCGTAAGGTACAGACGGCCGATATGACGCGGGATGCCAAGCGTGGAAGGACCACCGAACTGGTTGAAACTGACGAATCGGTAACCGTCGTAACACGCCAGACCGCCTGTGCCTGCCATCCAGAGCAGTCCGTTATTGTCTTGCCGGATATCGTGGATGGTGTTGCCCGGAAGCCCGTCAGACACGGTGAGACGTCGCACATCGTAGTGGCCGACAAAGTCGTCAGCATAGGATGGCAGAGAAAATATCAGAATAAGAGAGAATAATATACTAACATGCAGAGTACGCATGTTGCTTTTGGTTTCGTGTTCCATATACTCTTGGTTTTCGCAAGTCTTTGCAAAGTTAAGGATTATTGAGCTATAAAAAGAATAATATTCCCTATTTATGAACAAAAAGTGGTGATGGGGCAAGTATGAAGTTGCTAATTTTGCAATAATAATTTTGAGACTAAAGATGAGAAGGAACATTCTGACACTTATTACCACCTTGCTGATAGGCTTGTCAGCCTTTGCGCAGAGCGAGCGGCCCGACAGGGGACTAGTCGTTGCCAAAGGCAAGACGGACGGACATTATTTTGCATCATGGCGGATGCTCAAGAGCGACCCTCAGAATGCATCATTTGCCCTTCTCAAGGATGGGGAAGTGTATAAGCGCAATATCGCGGGTGCGACATCTATGGAAGTGGAGGGCACTCCGACGTCACGGTGGCAGGTCGTCTGTGACGGCGAAACTTCTAAGAGTCCGGCTGTCCTTCCATGGGCACAGCCTTATCTTACGCTTCACGTGTTGCCGCCACCGGCTGTTGTCGGAGACAAGGGATCCAACGACTGTTCTATCGGCGATGTGGATTGTGACGGACAATATGAGCTTTTCCTCAAATGGTCGCCGACGAACGAGCACGACAACTCTGCGGACGGATATACGGGGGATGTCTTTATCTCGTGTTATAAGCTTGACATGGTGAATCCGCAGAAAGACCCGCGGTGCCTGTGGACTATCAACTTAGGAAAGAACATAAGGGCTGGTGCACACTATACACAGTTCATGGTAGCCGACTTCGACGGTGACGGACGGGCTGAGATGATGTGCAAGACAGCGCCGGGGACACGTGACGGTCGGGGCCGTTTCGTTTCGCAGGCGGCAACGGATCCTGCAATTCGTTCCGTTGACAACGACAAGGACTGGCGTAATGAGCATGGTCGCATCTGTGGCGGGCAGGAATACCTCACGGTCTTCAGTGGTCTCGACGGACATGCCATCCATACTGTCTTCTATGAGCCTAACAGGGATGGGACGATAGGCGGGGCAGCTGATGGGCATCTTGACTGGAACGTACCCGCGACAGGGAAAAAGCTGATTGATAATGGGCAGCATGGCAACCGCGGTGAGCGTTATCTCGCCTGTGTGGCTTATCTCGACGGTTTGGACAAGAATCCTGATGCCGTGTTCTTCCGGGGATATTATACCTATGCTTTCGGCTGGGCGGTGTCGTTTGACGGCAAAGAGATACATACGAAATGGCTGCATGAGTCGTGGAATGAGAAGACCTACAGTGTCACGGACGGTAATGACCATAAGACAGTTTATACCGCTGCTCCGCCGACGAGTGGACGTGGCAGCGCCACGCTTTTCGGAAACGGCAATCACAATCTTGCTGTGGGTGATGTAGACGGAGACGGCAAGGACGAGATTATCTGGGGCTCGGCAGCGCTCGACGATGACGGCCGACTGCTCTATGCTACTGGTTACGGACATGGGGATGCCGTGCATCTGGCAGATCTTGACCCCTCCCGGCCCGGACTGGAGGTCTTCGACATTCATGAGAACCATCATACCGATTCCTGGGATGTACACGATGCCAGGACAGGTGAGATACTGTTCCGGGGCCGGGACAATGATGATGACAATGGGCGTGGACTCACGGCACAGGTCGATTCCGCGACGAAGGCCTATTATTTCTGGAGTGCTGTGGACCCGTATATCCGCAGTGCTGAAAACGGCAATGTGGTGTCGGAGGCGCGGGCTTCGATGAACTTCCGTATCTATTGGGACGGCGACCTGCAGGACGACCTGCAGGATGGCGTGAACATACAGAAATGGACGCCCGAGGGCAGGCATACCTTAGGGATATGGGGAGAGATTAAAGATGAGACCCCTCCTTATGTCTCGGGTATAGAAAGAGAAGGACGCCACCGGCCGGGCAGTGGAAGGATGTATGGCTTTCAAAGACCGTCATTGTCATTTCATGGTTATGGCAACCCGGCGTCAAACAACTGGACAAAGAACAATCCTTGCCTGCAGTGTGACCTCTTCGGTGACTGGCGCGAAGAACTTATCTATCGTGATGCCACAGACCCGTCGGTCCTTTACATCTATATGTCG
>CALJCU010000346.1 GCA_938023885.1 uncultured Prevotella sp.
ATCCACACGGGATAGGAGCGCTTGATGTCAGGTGCATAGTCGAGCCATCGGTTCACGAAGACCTGACTGATATAAAGTATGGGGCGCATGCCCGTCTTTTTCTCAACAATCTGCAGCCAGTTGCGCACACGGCTCCACATTGCCAGTGCTCCGCCCATCTTCCTTACGTGTGAGGGCAACGGCTCGAGGTCGAGTACGGGAGGCAGGTCGCCTTTCTTGAAGTGACTGTGACTGAGGAAATACCAGGCCTGCCGAGCACCGGAGGTGCGGTGCGTAAAATAATGATAGGTACCTACGTGATAGCCGTATTTGCGGGCAGCGGCATAGTCGGAAGCATAATAAGGGTTGAGCATCGAGGCACCTTCTGTCGACTTGATGAAGATGAACGACACTTGGAAGTCGATGTTTCCGCTGACGTTCTTCTTTGACAGTGAGCCGAGATGCGTGATGCGCAGACGGTTCCAGTCGATGGTGTGGAAGGCATGCCCTCTGATATGCTGGTGTTTGGAGAGGTCAATGCCGTAGACGCGCTCGGATGTATAGTTGAGGCGCTCGCCTTTATACGTGTTGTCTTTCCACTCTCCCACGCGGAAGTAACGGTGCTGCGAGGAGAAACCGAAGCCTGTCCGCTTCCCGTCTTTCCACTGCCCTTCATAGTAGGTACCGAGGGTATTGATGTAATGACCGTAGCCATTGGCGATGAACATGTTGTTCATCTCTCCGTTGTAGATACCGGCTGAGTCGCGCCGGACAGCTGTGACGAGCGTGTCGTGGTCCCATGTGCCATCAACGAGGCGCCCCTGTCGGTCTCTTACAACCCCCTGTCCCTGGCGCATGCCGTTGTGCCACATGCCACTGTAGAGCACGCTGTCGCCTTTGTAGAGCACTCCCAGTCCCTCCCGTTTTCCGTTCTTCAGCTGTCCGCGGTAAGCGATACGGTCGTTCCCCGTCACCGTCTGTATCTCATTCGTGCGGATGGTACAAGCGTTGAGCAGCATCATAACCAGGAAACCGAATAGGAAAATGTATTCTTTTCTTCTTTTTTCTTCTTTGGCGATAGCGTCAATCATTGCAGTACCTCCTTTCCGTAGATGATACCAATGAAACGGCCGTGCTGTGTGAAGACCGGCGAGCCGTCTACGGCAAAGAGGCGGGGCAAGTCGTGGCCGTGTCCCTGCCAGTAGTTGCCCGTGACAATGATGGAGTGGAAGGGAGCGCTCTGTTCTGTGGGAACGAGACGCACGGTGACAATCTTGCGATGTTCGGCTGCACCCCAGGGTACGTTACGCACGGCGTAGACGCCCCATGGCTTGATAGCGCGGTGAGTATGAATGATAAGAGGATTAACCGTAGATGTCAGGGGGGAGATGATGGGGTCGCACGTTACACGTTTTAGTCTGTTACTGTTGTTGTACCAGCTCACGCAGTAGTCTGTCTTGAGAATCAGTCGGATCTTTTTGCCGAGTTTGAGATGCCTTCCTGTACTGTTGCTGTCCATAGGGCAGATACGTCGCAGTTCATTGAGTTGCAGTTTGAGTGAGTCGGTCATTTTCGACTGTCGGTTAGCATAAGTGGCGATCTGCGTGTAGCCTTCGTCAATGACACCATGGGAGCGGAGATAATAGATGAGTTCCTTGCGTTCTGTCTCCTTACGGTTGAGCAGGCTGGAGAGGGAGTCGTAGAGCGCCGGCACCTCAGAAGCACGGAGCTTGGAGACAGGGCTGAGGGTGAGTACGCGCCCATCGCAGCTTGCCAGCCACCAGTGGCGGTTGATCCACACGCCTTGCTGATGGACAGAATCGGACATGAGCACTGCCGTGTCCTTTTCGTTGACAAGACAGACGCTGACATTGCCGTCTACATAGCAGGTCGAGCGCCGCAGGTCTGTCTCCGTGGCAGGCATGGCGCGCACAAGGAGCCACCCTATCCCTGTCAGGAAGAGCAGTGCAACGGCAATGATTATCTTGTGATGGGTTATCCTCTTTTGCATCATTATTTTCTTTCTGCGTGCAAAATTACAAATTCTTTCCGTACCTTTGCATGAGAAGGCTTATTTTATTTAATGAACACATCTGATAGGGAAATTCTCCACCTCGCTGTACCTTCTATCGTGAGCAACATCACGGTGCCGTTGCTTGGCCTTGTTGACCTAGCCATTGCCGGTCATCTTGGTCCGGCGCGGTATATCGCCGCTATCTCTGTGGGCTCGATGATTTTCAACATCATCTATTGGCTCATGGGTTTCCTTCGCATGGGAACGAGTGGTATGACGGGACAGGCCTACGGAGCCCGCGACACAAAAGGTATCCGCCTGTTGTTGCGTCGCTCCCTGATGATGTCATTGCTTATTGCCGGCACATTTCTCTTGTTCCAGTGGCCGTTGCGCGAGGCGGCGCTGAGCATCATCCGTCCTTCAAAGGTCGTATGGCCCTTGGCGGCTACCTATTTTAATATTGTCATCTGGGGAGCGCCTGCCATGCTCTCGCTTTACAGTCTCAATGGTTGGTATATAGGTATGCAGGACACGCGTGTGCCGATGTTTGTGGCAATCTTTCAGAACATTGTCAACATCATTGCCTCCCTTCTCTTCGTCTTTGCCTTCGACATGAAGGTTGCGGGTATAGCTCTCGGTACACTTGTAGCCCAGTGGAGTGGGGTGTTGCTGTCGGTTGTGTTATTACGTGCAAGGTTGAGAAGACTTAAGGCTCCGACAATAGCGGACTCGTCTGTTGCCGATAACGGAAAGCGTTATTCCTGGGGAACCTTCTTCCGTACCGACCGTGACATCTTCCTTCGTACGCTCTGCCTTGTAGCTGTCAATCTCGCCTTCACATCGGCAGGAGCGCGTCAGGGCGACCTCATGCTGGCGGTGAACACGCTGCTCATGACGTTCTATACCCTTTTCTCTTACATCATGGACGGTTTTGCCTTTGCCGGTGAGGCGTTAGGTGGAAAATATTATGGAGCCCGGGACTATTCGGGGCTCCATAACGTCATCCATCGGCTGCTCATCCGTTGGGGATTGTCGCTAGCTTTGGTCTTCACGGCTGTCTATGTCTCGGGCGGACGACTCCTGCTCCGCTTGCTCACTAATGATGCGCAGGTCGTGGCGGCAGCCCATACCTTCGCTTACTGGACATGGCTTATCCCGCTGGCAGGCTTTGCAGCCTTCGTCTACGACGGCATCTTTATCGGTATGACGGCAACGCGCGGCATGTTAGCTTCGAGCTTCACCGCCTCCCTGGCATTCTTCATCGTCCTCGGTGTGGCGGTGTTCAGTCCGATGGCCCACACCCATTCGTTGCTCGTTAACCACATCCTTTGGTTCGCCTACATCGTCTATTTAGCGATGCGTGGTGTGATGCAATACTTCATTCTGCACTCAAAAGACATTACTTTTTCTCGTCATTGATCCAAGCCGCGATGTCTCTCAATAATACCTCGGACGCGATGGTCTCTTCTATGTTCACAGCCTCCTGCGGGTTGCCCGTAGCGCTGTGTTGGAAGAAGTGGCTGAGGCCCGGACATTTGGTTGCCTTCACGTAGGGTGCCATGTCGAGGTCGAGGAAATATTTCATCCAGGGAGAGCTGTGCTACCATCATCGTGTCTGTCTTGTAGGGGGGCTGCGAGGGAGACAATGAAGTCGGGCAGACAGGCATCCCGGCGAAAGTGGAGGGAACTTTAGCATTGGTGAACTTCACTTCCTCTGTCGTGTATAG
>CALJCU010000347.1 GCA_938023885.1 uncultured Prevotella sp.
CTGAAAAATGTTACAGTGAGGAAGGCTATGGAGGAACTGAGGCAAGAAACGGGCTACAGTTTCATTTTTGCGGCTTCCGAAATGAATGTCAACAAGAAAGTGAGCATCAATGCATCTTCTCTTAAAGATGCTGTAGAGCAGATTCTTGATGGCCAAAATGTTACATATGAGTTCAAAGAGAAGAACATCATAGTTACTCGTAGGAAAAGCGCCGCTCGAAACTCTGTTAGTCAGCAGAGTTCTTCGTCGCAAACGCACCATGTAACCGGAACTGTCACTGACAGTAAAGGCGAACCTATTGTGGGGGCAACGGTCAAAGAAAAAGGTAAGAATAATGGTACAGTGACAGATATCAATGGTAATTTCTCATTGGATGTCAGCGATAACGCCGATCTGGATGTCTCTTACATCGGTTTCGTCTCTCAGTCTCTTCCTGCTAAGGGAAAGATGAAGGTTACGATGTCTGAAGACACAGAGTCTTTGAATGAGGTCGTCGTCGTAGGTTATGGCACGATGAAGAAAAAGGATCTCACCGGTGCTATCGGTACGATAGGCGAACAGGCTATTGCTGAGCGTCATTCGACGAGCTTGTCTACCGCTCTTCAGGGTGCTGTCTCCGGATTGAGTGTAACTCGATCGGGAGATGCCCCGGGGACAACAGGTACGCTGCGTCTTCGTGGTGTTACAACGATCAGTACTTCTGATCCTCTTGTCATCATTGATGGAGTGCCCGGTGATATGTCAATGGTCAATCCTGACGATGTGGAGCAGATATCCGTTTTGAAAGATGCGGCTTCTGCTGCTATCTATGGATCGAGGGCTGCTGCCGGTGTCATCCTTATTCAGACGAAACGCGCCAAGAAAGGAGATCTCAAGCTTAGCTATAACTTTGAGTATGCCAGTCAGAGTCCCACGGCCAAACCAGAGTATGTGGATGCCGTGCAATTCATGAAGATGGCTAATGAAGTGCGCTATAACGATAATCAGTCAGGTGGTAAATATCAGGCGTATTCTCAAGATCTGATCGAGAATTATTCAAGTTTACGAGCTGAGAATCCTGATCAATATGGAGATACCAACTGGTATGATGAGATATTCAAGTCGAGTGCGCCACGCCAGACTCACTCTGTGGATCTTCTTGCCGGTGGCGATAAGTTATCAACTAAGGTGTCCTTGCGATATGATAAAACGGACGGTTTGTATGGTAATTTAAGTCGGGAGAACTATATGGCCCGACTGAATAATGACTTCCATTTCAATAAGTTTATCGAGGCTCATGTAGATATTAATTACAGGAAATCAAAATCATCTTCACCTAATTTTAATCCTTATGGTGAACGTCCTTCTGCTGCTTTGGCTCCAATCTACCCGGTACGTTGGAGCGACGGTCGCTTGGCTGATGTGAAAGATGGAAACAACCCTTTGGCTGCTATGTCTTATGATGCAGGAAGGAGCAGAGGCGATAATAATCATTTAGGTCTGAAGGGCGAAATAGATATTATGCCTTTGGATGGATTGAAGATCTCTGTAATAGCAGCGCCCAATTTTGAGTGGAATTATACGAAGACATTTAATAAGAAGTTAGGATACACCCATTTGGAGTCTCCGAATACGATTTCCGGTTACTATAATGCTACAACGAGCTTGACAGAGTATCGTAACAAGAATAACGATTTTACAACTCAGATCCTTGCTAACTATATTAAGTCTTTTGGGAAACATGATATTAACTTGCTTGCCGGTTATGAGAATTATCACTACAAGTATGATAATATGTCTGGATCTGGAGATCATTTTGAGCTTACGTCTTTCCCTTATTTAGATCTTGCTCCATCAGATTATCAGAGTGTGACAGGTAATGCTCAGGAGTATGCCTATCGTTCTTTTTTCGGTCGAATCAATTATGCCTATGCCAACAAATATTTGCTGGAGGCCAATATCCGTCGTGACGGTAGCTCCCGCTTCTCCAAAGACAACCGGTGGGCTTCGTTCTCGTCGGTTTCAGCGGGATGGGTTCTTTCTGAAGAGAAATTCATGAAGGATACACGTTCATGGCTCGACCAGTTAAAGTTCCGTGCTTCCTGGGGAAAGTTAGGCAATGAGCGTATTGGTAGTTATTATCCCTACCAGGCCTCTATCGACTTCAACCAGATTGCATTAGTAAATAATGGACAGACAATTTCTGCTACAAGTGCCGGCCAAACTACTTATGCTGTCCGTGACATTACATGGGAGACCACATCCTCATGGGATGTAGGTATTGACATTGTTGCTTTGAGCAGCCGGTTCAATTTCACGTTTGACCTTTATCGCAAGAAGACCAGCGACATGCTGCTTCCTGTGCAGATACCTATCTTCCTTGGCTATGAGAATCCTAATGTGAATGCAGGAGATATGCATACGAATGGCTGGGATATGGAAATGGGATGGCGAGATCAGATCGGTGATCTCCAGTATAGCGCGAAGTTCAACCTCTCGAACTCTGTGTCAAAGATGGGAAACCTCAATGGAACTGTTACATATACTAGTGACGGTAACTGCATCACCAGAGAAGGAACAGAATATCAGCAGTTCTACGGATACCATTGCCTGGGTATTTATCAGACACAAGATGAAGTTGACCAAAGTGCGAAACTGAACAATAATATTAAGGTTGGAGACCTGTGGTATGAGGATATTTCGGGGCCAGATGGCGTGCCCGACGGCAAGATATCAGCAGAGTATGACCGTATACCGTTAAAGAGTTCTTTGCCTCATTTCATCTATGGCTTGACGCTTAATGCCAGCTGGAAAGGCTTTGATGCCTCTGCAGTAATCCAGGGTGTGGGAAGTCAATGGGCACGTATTACCGACAACATGGCGACCGGTTATAAGGACCAGTGGTTTAGTTTCCCGAAAAACATCGTCGGAAAATACTGGAGTGTCGACAATACAGATGCGCAAAATGCAGCGGCCATTTATCCACGGTTGACAACCGCCAATTCTGCCTCTAATTTTGCAATGTCTGACTTCTGGCTATTCAACAATCATTATCTTCGAATGAAGAACATCACTATCGGTTATACATTGCCGTCAGCTATCACAAAGAAGTTCTTTGTTGATCGCTTAAGAATCTACGTGTCGGGCAATGACCTGTTCAGTATCAATAACTGTCCTTCCGGTTACGATCCCGAATCTCTCGATACCTATTATCCGATCATGAGATCGCTCATGTTTGGTGTAAATGTTAACTTTTAGATTGTAGAAGACATGAAAACTAAAAATATATTCAAGTTTGTTGGCTTGGCTGTGGTAGGGAGCTTGTTTTGTGGTTGTACGGATCTTGACATGAATCCCCTGTCAAGTGGATCCACAGAGTCGTGGTATTCTACTACGGACGAAATACGTATGGCTGTGAATGCCGGTTACCAAAAAGAGTTTCTACTCATGGATGGAGACCAAATCGATGAGGGCGACTATCGTAACAACACCGATTGGAGCGACGATACTCAATATCGACAGTTGGTATTGCCATTTCAGAATGCGACAGTGACGTCGCAAGAAACTCGCGTCCGCACTCGTTGGCTAAACAACTATAAGGTAGTGACGCGTATGAACGCAGTTATCAACAATTACCAGCGTGCCATCAATGCCGGCTACTCTGAGAATGATATCATGCCTTATGTAGGTGAGGCTTACTTTTTCCGCGCGCGTGCTTATGGAGAATTGATATTCCATTGGGGTGATGTTCCCTATTACACTTCAGACATCTCTATATCAGATGCTGAGAAGATGGGGCGCACCTCGAAGACAGAAGTTTTACAGCATGTGTATGACGACTTTGATAAGGCGATCGAGCTGCTTCCTTTGAGCTATAGTGGCGATCAGCGCGTTACCAAGGGTGCAGCTTACGCTTTCAAGGCTCGCTATGCTCTCTATATGGGTGATTATGAGACGGCAGCTGCAGCAGCGAAGGCCTGCATGGACTTAGGTGTTTATTCTTTAGAGTCGGATTATAGCAAGCTCTTCCTTCCGGAGACAAAGACTTCGCCTGAGTTCATTTTCATCATGCCTCGGTCTATAGAATCCAAGCTCAATGTGATTAGCAGCGCTTACTGCTATAACCGGCTTATTCGCAATGCAGGTGGTTGGGGCACGTATGCTCCTTCCTGGGATCTGTTGGCAGCCTATACTTGTACGGACGGCAAGCCTATTGACGAATCACCGTTATTCGACTGCCATAATCCGTTTAAGAACCGTGATCCTCGCTGCACAAAATCAATAGTTGCGTTCAATAGCTACTTCTTAGGTTATGAGTACGATCCTTCACCAACGGCTCTCACCTGTGGGCATATAGAAGGATCGGATACGGTACAAGTATATAATAATGACACGAGAGTTAACAAATTCTATGCTTCCTTCAACGGATTGGTCTGGCGGAAGGGCGTATCACAAAGTTGGATTGACAACGGATACAAGGGTGATAATCCTAAGATTCTTATGCGGTACGCAGATGTGTTATTGATGTATGCAGAGGCAAAGATCGAGCTCAATCAGATCGACCAGAGCGTCATAGATGCTATGAACCAGGTTCGTGCGAGAGCTTATGGAGTGGATAAGAGCGAGACTGATAAGTATCCCGCCTTTACCATCAAGAGTCAGGACCAGATGCGTTATGACTTACGCGTTGAGCGTAGAATGGAGTTAGCCGGTGAAAACCTCCGCTATCCGGATCTTATTCGTTGGAAATTAGCGCAAGTTGTGTTTAAGCGTAAGTCGTATATGATGCTTCCTCCTGATCAGATTAAGGCACAACTGTATGACAAAGGTAACTGGTTCTGGGGAATGACTCCGGATATCGACCAGTATGGAACGTCCGACTTCTCGAAGCTTGAGGCTGCAGGAATGTGCTCTGTAGCGCAGGAGTATAATTGGGACGATAGACAATATCTCTGGCCAATTCCGGAAGAAGATATTGAAAACAACTCCAATATGAAGCAGAACGATGATTATTAATTCCTTATGAATTTTACAGTATGGGGATGGATCATTCTATATCTATCCCCATACAATTAATACTCTTGTACGATGCGTGTAAAGTGGGTACTATTAGCTCTTTGTGGTCTGATTGCTTGTATAGCCAAGGCTGACAACATATTGCTGGAAGCTGAGGCATTTGCAGATAAGGGCGGTTGGAAGGTTGATCAGCAGTTTATGGATCAGATGGGCTCTCCTTATCTCATTGCTCATGGGCTGGGGCATCCGGTAGCTGATGCTAAAACAACATTCCCCGTGAAGCAGGATGGCATCTATAAAGTGTATATACGGACCTATAACTGGACAAGTCCTTGGTTTAACGGCAAAGGCCCCGGAGGGTTCGTCGTAAAAGTCAATAATAAAGAGATTGGCATAACAGGAAATGCCGGCTCTGCTTGGAGTTGGGTTAGCTTAGGAACGGTTGCCCTTCGAAAAGGAGCTAACACCGTGTCTCTTCACGATCTCACAGGACTGGATGGCAGATGCGATGCTATATTCCTTTCCAACGATGGAGAGAAACCCAACAATGGAACGGATAGCAAGTGGCGAGAACAACTTAATCCACAGCATAAGACGGTGCAGTCTTATGACTTTGTTGTCATTGGGGGCGGCATAGCAGGAATGTGTGCTGCCACCACAGCAGCAAGACTAGGCTTGCGTGTAGCACTTGTCAATGACAGACCAATCTGGGGCGGATGCAATAGTTCCGACATTAGGGTTCACTTAGGTGGTTACATAGAGGTAGAGCCATATCGCTCCCTTGGCCGATTAATCAATGAGTTCGGGCCATCAAAAGGTGGAAACGCGCAACCAGCCAACCAATACGAGGATAACAAAAAGGACTCATTCCTGAAAGCCCAACAGCGATTGTTTCTCTATCCTTCTTATAGGGCTGTTAGTGTGCTTAAGGATAATAACAAAATAAGTACTGTTGTCATAAAGCAGATTGAAAGCGGCAACAGTGTAGAACTGCATGCGCCTCTGTTTGCTGATTGTACGGGTGACGGCAATATCGGCTATCTTGCTGGTGCCGACTACCGTATGGGAAGAGAAGCACAAAGTGAATTCGGAGAAGAACGGGCTCCGGAGGTCGCCGATTCTATGACGATGGGAGCTTCTGTGCAATGGTATTCAGTGAAGGGAAAAGAAACGTTCCCAGAGTTCGACTATGGTATGGGATTCAATGATGAGAACTGCGAAAACGTTACTATGGGCGAATGGACTTGGGAGACGGGAATGAACAAAAACCAGATAACGCAAGCCGAACAGATTCGTGACTATGGGCTCATGGCTGTATATGGTACATGGAGTTGGCTGAAAAATCACTCTGCCCATAAAGCCGAATTCCGGGATCGAAAACTTGGCTGGGTCGCCTATGTAGCCGGCAAGAGGGAGTCGAGGCGACTCATGGGAGACTACATCTTAAAGTGGGATGACATTATGAAAGAAGTGCACCATGAGGATGCTTCTTTCTCTACAACATGGTCAATAGATCTGCATTTCCCCGACTCCCTCAACAGCATTCAGTTTGCCGGACGACCTTTCAAAGCCGATACAAAGCATACCATTTTGGCTGCTCCCTATCCGGTGCCTTACCGTTGCCTTTATTCTCGGAATATCGACAACCTGTTTATGGCAGGCCGCGACATAAGTGTGACGCATGTTGCTTTGGGTACGACAAGAGTGATGCGTACTTGCGGAATGGAAGGAGAGGTCGTCGGCATGGCTGCATCCTTGTGCCATAATCATCAGGCAACACCGAGAATGGTTTATTGGTATTATCTGAATGATCTCAAGCAACTTATGAGAGAAGGCGTAGGACGCAAGGATGTACCTTTCAATCAAGGGTATAATCTCCCCGGAATAAACAAAGTAGACACCGGTAGAAAGTATTAATATCATGTAGATGAAGAAACAAAATTTTCTTTGGCTGATTTTCATTTGCGTATTTTCAACATTTGCGGTTGATAGGACTGCAGGGCAGGTCGTTCCTAAACCTGTTTCCTTGCAGCTCCTCCCAGGGTATCATCGTATCAATCCTTTGATTAAGGTCTACACCGATTTGAAAGGAAACGGTAGAAAAGCAATGGAGGAATATTTCTGTGCATCGCTTCCATCATTTAAGTTGACCACAAAAAAATCAAGTGCCGAACTGTTCCTGCTTAAAAACGGGGAACAAAGGAATAAAGAAGCTTACAACATTATGATAAGCCCTACCCGCATTGTTGTGAAAGCTTCGGGAGATACCGGACTCTTCTATGGATTACAGACTCTGCTTCAGCTTATGGAGTCAAGCAAAGATAGTCTGCGTTGTGTAGAGATCAAAGATGAGCCTCGTTTTGCCTATCGTGGCATGATGTTAGACGTAAGTCGCCATTTTTTCAATAAGGAATTTGTTTATCGCCAGTTGGATATGTTGGCGAGGTATAAGTTAAATGTCTTTCAGTTGCATTTACACGATACCGGCGGCTGGCGTCTCCAGCTTAAAAGTCATCCGGAGCTTACCGAATATTCTGCCTTCAGAAAGATCTCCAATTGGGAACAATGGGTCGATGCGCATTATCCTTTCTGTTTGCAAACAGATTCAGGCGCTTACGGAGGCTATTATACTCAGAAAGACATTAAGGACATCTTGCATTATGCCGCCATCCGACATGTTCAGGTCATACCGGAGATTGATCTTCCGGGACATAGCTGTGACGTGCTCCATGCTGATCCGCAGTTGGCATGTGACGGTATAGACTGGAAGCAGAGCAACGAGCTCTGTATAGGCAAGGAGGAAACATTCAAGTTCACAAAAGAGGTACTTGACGAAATCATGCGGTTATTTCCTTCTAAATATATCCATATTGGAGGGGATGAATGTAGCATAAAACACTGGAGCGAGTGTCCTGCATGTAGAAAGCGGATGCAGTCGGAACACATTGACAGCGTCAATCGACTTCAGGCTTACTATACCTCACGATTGCAGAAGTATGTTGAGTCGTGCGGACGCCAAATTGTCGGTTGGGATGAGATTCTTGGTGGGGACCTTTCTAAGGATGCGGTGATCATGTCGTGGAGACCACAATCGGGTAGTGCACAAAACGCCTTGAAGAGAGGCTTCAAAGTGATCATGGCACCTTCGCATAATACCTATTTCGACTCATACCAAGCATCGCGCGAGACCCAGCCAAAGGCTATGAAGCGGGATGTGCCGTTGACCAAAGCTTACAATTGGAATCCGGCTCCGGATAGTTTGCCTAATATTAGAAATATCTTGGGGGTGCAGTGTTGTTTGTGGACTGAGTTTATTGATTCGGAGTCTCATGCAGAATACATGTTGTATCCAAGGCTTATGGCATTGGCTGAGGTTGCCTGGACTCCTCAAGGCGAGCGCCGATATGAGGACTTCATTCAACGGGCTGTTGATCAAGAGCGAGTGTTGAAATCCTTAGGTTGTCATTTCTTCGATTTAGAGAGGTCTAATAGAAAGTAAGAATATAGACAGATGGTTATGAGGCAAATTTTTTTCTTTATTATTTGCAACCTTCTTTTTTTGCCTGTTGAGGCACGTAAGATATCGGTGCTGCAATGGAATATTTGGCAGGAAGGAACGATGGTGAAGGGTGGATATGATGCTATTGTATCAGAGATTGCAAGGCTGCATCCGGATTTTGTTACGTTGAGTGAAGTAAGAAACTATCATGATACTAACTTTACGGCCAGACTGTGTAGATCACTGCAGCAGAAAGGTCTTAAATACTATTCGTTTAAGAGTTACGATACCGGACTGTTAAGTCGTTATCCTATTATCGATTCGCTTGTGGTCTTTCCTCTCAATCGCGATCATGGAAGCATTCATAAGCTGACGGCAAAAATAGGTAGTAGAAAGGTCTGTGTGTATACTGCTCATCTTGATTATCTTGACGACGCATATTATAATGTCAGAGGTTATGACGGCAATACTTGGAAAGAAGTGGCTCCGCCTAAAACAGTAAGTGAATTGTTGACTCTTAGCGATTTATCCTGGCGAGATGATGCAATAAGGGTCTTCCTCAATGAAGCCCAAAACGATATTGATGAAGGAAGGGTGGTCATTATAGGTGGTGACTTTAATGAGCCCTCGTGGCAAGATTGGACATCGGCTACAGCTCAACTTTATGATCATCATGGCTTTGTTGTGCCTTGGACTGTCTCTAAATTGCTTACAGACTCAGGGTTCAGGGATGCTTATCGCGATCTTCATCCTGATGTGTTGCGATTTCCCGGATTTACTTATCCTTCGTTTAATGCATCTGTGCCCATCGAAAAACTCACGTGGGCGCCCAAAGCAGATGAACGTGACCGAATAGACTTTATCTATTATAAAGGTAAAGGTATAAAAGCTATCAAGGCTTCTGTATTTGGACCTGATAGTTGTGTTTGTCGGAGTAAGCCCTCAGTTGATCTTTCCGGACAACCTATGATAAAGCCATCGGGTGTTTGGCCCACTGATCATAAGGGGGTATATGTAGAATTAGTTTTGGCCGGCCCTATTAATGATTAATGCCCTGAAGGCTGCATGGACATGACTGTGCATACAAAGGACTATGTGTCGTAGCATTATGATTAACGTTAAATTGCATTGCGATTCCGCTTGAATCGTAGTCTGATTTAGATAGATTTGGGTCGCGTTCTCACTTGAATCGTAGTATGATTTGTCCTTTGAAAAATAATTGGGATTAAAGTTGTAGATATAAGTGAAAATGCTTATTTTTGCAATACGAAGTTTCATTTTAAGGTAAAAGATATGGCAA
>CALJCU010000348.1 GCA_938023885.1 uncultured Prevotella sp.
AAAGGTTCTATGTATACTGAAAAGAGATAACCCATGAGGAAGAAGTTGAGCGGCTTGCGAAGCTCCCTTTGCAAATCCTTGTCCCATTGACAGAGGAATCGGAAGCAACCATCCATACATGTTAACGAGTCGTCCGACGACTTCACCACATGCTCCCATGTCCGGTTTGTTATCGCTGACCCCGGGCTCACTACATAGTTGTATAGTGGCCGGTCAATACAGAGGCAAGACCCGAGAAAAGGGATAGCATGAAAGATGACATCAAAGTCCTCACCCATCTGCAACTTCCGGAAACGGATGCCGTTGTCAGTGATCACCGAACGGCGATAGATTCGCGTCCACAGCGAGTTGTTATAGACATCGTTGTCTGTCATCTCCAAGCCGGAAGCATACTCGCCCTGACAGTGCTTAACGTCAACATGGCCATCAATGGAGACCCAGCTGAAGGCGAACATGAGCATGTCGTACTTATCGCCCTCCAGCAATGGCATCACGATATGCAATGCATCCTGAGAGATAAAATCGTCGGCATCAACGAACCAGATGTATTTGCCTTGTGCCTCATCGATCAGCTCATTACGCGTCGGTCCGATGCCTCGATTCTCACGCGAGACCAGGTGCAAATACGGATAATTTCCCGCATATTCCCTGATGACATCCAAGGAACTGTCAGTGGATCCGTCATTGACGACGACTATCTCCACTTCATTGGAGTCCCGCACCTGCGCTACGATACTGTCAAGGCAGCGCCGCAGATACCGTTCCGCATTGTAGACAGGAATGAGAATGGAAAGTAACATAATAGCGAGAAAAGGATATGGAATTGACCCACATTGAAAGATTTGAATAGATTTACAAGACTCTTGGCAAAGCCAATAGAAAGACGCGGAAATGTGGCGGATGGCTAATGAGCAGCAAAGTGGTGTAACAATCTTTATAATCCCTTAGATTCGTGTGGAAAAGAAGATCACAAAGATTCCGCCATTGGCGGATAAGTCCATACCCGTCAGCGTTTTCCGATGGAGATCATCACAGGCTATTCATAATGATATCCAACATTTCTGCAGCAGATACAACGATAGGGGTCTTCGGGGGAAATCTTATTAAATCCTTCAATCTGTGGTTAATGTCTCCGTCAACGAATTGCAAGATGAACCCGAATATCCC
>CALJCU010000349.1 GCA_938023885.1 uncultured Prevotella sp.
GTGGAAGGTGATGTGCTTCGTGATGCCTGCCGTCTTGAGCCATTTCTTCAAATGATAGACTACGATGCCCGTGGTGAAGTCCTTGAACACCTGACCGTCCTTCCGTTCTCCGCACAGATTCAGTGCCTCGTCACCTAAAGGGAGAAATGCTTCCGCACCGGTTTTCTTTGTTCTGATGTGCAACTGCCAGCCATTATCCGCCGACCGCTCCACATTCTTCCATTGCAGTCGGATGATGTCACTGATGCGAAGTCCCGTGAGGATGGAGAAGAGAGAGGCGCGCTTCAAGACCTCTTTCCTGCAAGGAGTTGCTGCCAGTCTCTTCACTTCCTCGGCTGTAAGAAACTCTTTCGGAGCACTGTCATCCTTTGCCTTCTCCAGTCTGACGGCGATGTTCTCTTTGATCTTACCATCCTTGTACGCTAGCTGCAAGGCTGCCTTGAGCTTACATAGACAGTTGTTGGCAGACGAACCCATCATCAGTTTGCCCTTTCTGGCACACTTCTCCGACATGAGATAGTCAAGATAGCCCTGGCAGTAATCAACGGTCAGATCATCGAAACAACATACACCGCCACAGTAGTTCTTGAAATGCTGAAAGGCGGTAGGCCATCCTGAGCGAGCATCCTTCTCATCCTTCAGTTTCTCAAAGTAGTCGAGAAAACTCTCGTGCCCTCTGGATCTGTCGAGGAAGCCAAACTGCTCATTGATGACCGCTTCGGTACGGCGGCAACGAATCAGTTCCGCCTTCTTCGTCATAGAGCGGTTGAATTCCAGCTGATACTTCTCTGACGGCGAGTCATAGAGGTAGATACCCAGATACTCGCGACGTGTCAATCTGCCTGTCCTTGGATGGCGAACAGCCGGATAGAAGTCAAGATAGAGCGAGATCTTGCCCTTGGCCAGCTTACGCTGGCGCACTGTGATCTTTGTACACAAGTTTGTCATAGTTTATCCTTTTTAGTAGGTTAGCACTGCAAAATTAACGCCTCGGCGCCAATACTACAACGAATGCGAGTATATTCCTCCATTTCAAAGGGCAATAATCCTATTTTCACTACCTTCGGACAGATTCTCGTCCCTGTCTATCCACGTTTTATGGGAACTGTACATTGCCGCATTTTGCTACCGTTTACCGTTCTGTTACATCGGTTGCATGTTCCTTTGCCGTTGCTTACACCTATTTTATATTGTATGATTCAGTTAGCGCCCTCCCGTTTTTCCTTGGTGGATGTGCTCTTGTCTTCGGCCTTTCTTCGTTCTGCCTCCCAGTCTTCCTTCAAATAGTAGAGTCGGTTACCATTGGCGCGCTTCGTCCTTACATGATGCGTGACCGCAAAGCGTCTCACTTGCGTCTTGCCAAGTCCATAGATCCGCATGAGTTCCCCGCATGTATACCAGTGTTCGCTGAGGGTCTTGCCCAGCCGCTCCTTTTCTTGAGCTATTGCCTGGTCAACCAACTCCTTGGGAAAGCAGCTTGTTCCAAATGCATGGACCTTCGGGATGCCATAACGCATACGGAGCGTATAGAAGCGACCGTAACTGTAGTCGTACTTGGCGCAGATCTCGGCCATAGTATAATGTGTGTCATGCGTAACACCTGCTGGTGCTCTGTCTGAAGCCGACCGCTTGCTTTCCTTGGATGACGTTGCCTTCCCCTTAACTTGACTAACCTCAGAAGAGGATGACTTCTTTTTAACCTTAGAGAAGATGGATTCCGACAGAGACGCTCCAATTGTCCGCTCTATCATCTGTTCTATCTCCCTTTTAGAGATGAGTGTGACTCGGGCTGTCAGTTTGATGGCATGCAACTTGCCCGACGAAAGTAGAGAATAGAGTGTCCGGGTACTGATGCCGAGATACGCTGCTGCCTCTGCCGGTCGGAAATACTCCTGAGTTGAAGTGTTAACTTCTGTTGTCTGTTTCTTGTCCATACTGCTTGTTTCTTTGAATTTATACTGCGCTTTGGAAGCCTAAAGGGAGGTTGTGCGAGAATGTGAAGTGTTCTGCGGTTAACTGACACTTGTTGTGCCGTGGTGCCTCCCGAGCATGTTCCAAATGCGGTACAAATTTACGGTAAAAAGGTGGAATCCGCAATAGCCCGTTGGACAGTGTGTGAATGGCTGTTAACTGATTATTAGGCAGTTATCTATATCTGTTTGCCACCGTTTAGGAACAACAGACTTCATGTGGGAATACATACATGATAGATGGCGGCACCTTTGAGAAAAACTACAAGGATGTGCTCAGTGACTTCCGGTCATGGTCGCAGCGTGACCATGCGTCCGATTGGGTGTCGCTTCCCGAGAACATGGGTATCCATTTAGGCTTGGACGAGACCCCGTTCTGCTATGAGGTATATACCATATTCCACAACAAGGAAGGACATGGGGGAAGCATATGGCATCATCAATTCACTAAGGGGCATATTCAGGAACAAGAGCCTTACAAAAGACTCAGCCGGGACAGAACTCCACGAGTGGTACGACAAGGTTGCAGAATCCACACTGAGAGAAATAAAGTCTGTCAGGGACACCATAAAAACGTACGAGGACGAGATTCTCAATTACTTCATTTCACGCGCCACCAACGCATCGGCAGAATCACTTAATTCCAAGCTAGAGGCTTTCAGGAGCCAACTGTGTGGGGCAAGGGATATTCCGTTCTTTTCTATC
>CALJCU010000350.1 GCA_938023885.1 uncultured Prevotella sp.
CTGCTCACTCTGGTAATGCCCGATAACGGCAATCTGTATGATCTGGTCCCACCCAAAGAACTGATGATAATGCATCTCGCCAGTGAGGAAAGCTTCGGCCCCAGCCTTCACGGCATCAAGGAGCAAGAAGTCGCCCGCTCCTCCACAAACAGCCACTCTACGGATGGGTCTGCGAAGCATCTCGTTGGCCATGACACATTCCACGTTGAACGCTCTCTTCAACATCGCCATAAAATTGTCCGCAGCCATCGGTTCATCGAAAGAGGCTATGACACCATCACTCCCGCAAACCTGTTGTCCATCAGTGCTCTTAACCTCTCTGCTCCGGCCTATTGTACCTGTCACCTTAGCTCCCATCTTTGAGGCGATGCGATAGTTGACACCCCCTTTGGCTACATCCATGTTCGTATGCATGGAAACAATAGCGATATCGTGCCTGATTGCCTTCATCACCACCCGCTGCACATAATTGTCACCTGTGAGATGAGCCAATTTGTGAAAAATCAGAGGATGATGGCTGACGATAAGGTTACACCCCCGCTCTATTGCTTCGTCAAGCACTGCCTCGGTAACGTCCAAACACAATAATGCCCCTGATACCTCGGCCTCTGTCAGTCCCACTTGCAAGCCGGCATTATCATAGTCTTCCTGCAGGGGCAAAGGCGCGAAACGTTCAAGGGCATCAACCACTTCTATTATTTTCACGCTTAAAACGATTTGGTGCAAAGATATAAAAAGTGTGGCACAATCCATGGCCCACGCTCATATTTTTACGGTTTATTAAGAATTTCCCCAATTAGGGTGTGGACGGCCACCATGGCCGCTCCCGCTATTTCTCAGATGCAGAGAGCAGATCCTTGAAATCGGTATAACCGTTCTCTACAAGAATGTTGTACCACTGCAGCAATTTCTTGATATCGCTGTCGTGCACACGGTCACGGTCATAGTTGGGAAGGACCTCTGCGAAATAATCACGCAACTCCTTTGACGAGCATTTCTTATAGTTGAGTGCGGACTTCTCCGAGCCTTCCTTATCTCCCACGCTGGCGAGAACCTTCCACAGAGGGACATCATCAGTATCCGTGTACATTGCAATGTCGCCAAGACTTGTCACACGGTCAGAAGCAAAAACGGGCATACGATGATGAGTAGCGTCAATCGTCTCCACGATAAGGTTCATCTTACCACGAGAAATGAGCTTGTACAGTCCGGGCTTACCGGAAATGGATAATATTGTCTCCATGTTGTTATAATTTTATTTTTGTGTTTAATAATTCCTTGATTTGTTCATCCAAGTCTCTCACTCCATCATTGCCAATCACAAAATCGCTGTGTTGCTCTATCTTCTCCTGTGGCCATTGTCTATTAATCCACTCCAAGGCTTTTTCCTCGCTGATGCCATCGCGCTTCATAACCCGTTGCACTCGTATCTCTAGAGGTGCGGAAACGCACACGATGAAATCGAAATCAATGCGTTTGTAGAATCCACTGTCAAAGAGAACAGCACTCTCCAACCAGTTGTAACCGCTCTGCATAAAGTCACGCGCGATGGCAGGATGGATAAGGTTGTCGATCGCAAGCTTGTTTGCCTCCGACTGTAATAAATATTGTGCGAGGACACGCTTCTGCAACACATTATTTATATAGACCTCTTCCCCGACAACAGTTTTCAGACCATGTCGGAGTGTCTCCTCAGTAGCCCAAAGACGCTTGGCAGCCTGATCACAGTCATAAACTTTTATTCCGTACTGTCCCAGTTTATAGCAAACGAAACTTTTTCCACTGCCTATGCCTCCTGTGATAGCAATATATTTCATTATTGGCCTGCTGCGTTTATTGCTGCTCTATGAGATAATCGACCTGCGAATTTTCCAGTCGTGCGTTTCGTGCGAAGCGTGAGTTGCTGTGCAGATAAAGATTACACTTATCAGACGGATGAGCAGCTATCTCACGATAATCCACATTCACAACGAAGTCGGAAGGGTACACAAAACGGTACAGGCTGGCTCCTACATTGTATCTCACCTTCACAGTTTGTGGGAAAGTCCTTATCACGAGGCTTTCCGGCTTATTGATAGTCGTAATGGGCACATCCACACTTCCTTCCGTCAGCACATCAGGATAAAGCGTAACCTTCACTTTTGAAGGCACAACCTTTGCCCCCGCAATACTGCGCAAAGCTACCACACGTGTCACCGTATCAGTGAAATTGGAGATATCGAGGGCCTCTGTCAAAACATTCTGTATCTTGTCAAGCATCTGTCTGCTTGCATAAACGGTTGCGTATTCAGGCGTAATCTGAACATGCGCCAGATAATAATTGTCAGTAGGCACAATGGATCCCGTAAGCTCAATCTTCACACGTTTGCTCTGTCCATAATTGAACGCGAAACTCAATTTGTCACATTTCAAACTTGTGATTGAGGTAGATCCAAAGATCTGCTGTCTCACCATCCTGACCAGGTCTGATGTAGGGATTTCGCCCTGACCGCTCTGCTTATCGGCATAGATTGAGAACTTGACCATCAACGGCCGAAGTTTCTGATAAGTAGAATAAACCATGATGACATATCCTTTATCTTTCAAGGAAACCCGCACCGTATCAGACGGATCGGAGGTCATCACTACATTCTTTGGTACTCCCGAGACAATCAATGGCACTTTAAACTCCACCTCATAAGTCTCGTTAAGCGTCATCATAAGCCAGAAGACACCGCTGAGCGCTAAGAAGAAGAGAAAAACCAAAAACTCCTTGCCCGAGAAGCCGGACAAGAAGCCTTTAATAAG
>CALJCU010000351.1 GCA_938023885.1 uncultured Prevotella sp.
TCGACAATCGGCGACATGTTCCCGAAGTCTACAGTAGCTACCATTACAGGTATCGGCGCTATGGCCGGAGGTATCGGCAGCTTCCTAATTAACAAAGGTTCGGGCATGCTCTTCACCTATGCAGAAGGACAAGGACAGGCTTTCTCCTTCTTGGGCTTTGACGGGAAGCCGGCCGGATACATGATTATCTTCTGTATCTGTGCCGTCGCCTACATCATGGGCTGGTGCATCATGAAGACACTCGTACCAAGGTACCAGAAAATTGAAGCATAAATATTATGGAGATCCCCAATAAGAATACGGCACCCAAGATGTATGCACCCGAGCGTGTCATACAGTTTGGGGAAGGTAATTTCCTCCGCGCTTTCGCTGAATGGATTATCAACGAGATGGATGAAAAGACAAGTTTCAACGGATCGATCGTTATCGTCCAGCCCCGCGAACGCAACCACATTGAGCCATTGAGGGCACAGGACGGCATGTATCATGTCAATCTCGTAGGTCTGAAAGGCGGCATCGCTGTCAACGACTGCCAACGTATCAGCTGTGTCAGTCGCGCGCTCAATCCTTACACGCAGAACGATGACATTATGAGGGGAGCGGCCCCCGTGGCCGCCCACCCACGCATCAGTAATTGGTAATTAATCAAAACACCAACAAACTTATTATTAATAAGCATGAAACAAGCATTAAAAATCAATTCAGCTGATAATGTAGCCGTTGCCATACAAGACTTGAAGAAAGGTTCTGTCATCGATGTCGATGGCGAGTCACTGACCTTACAGACAGATGTGCCCGCAGGGCATAAACTGGCTTTGCGTGACATTAAGACAGATGAGAATATCATTAAATATGGTTTTCCAATCGGTCACGCGCTTCATGACATCACAACTGGAGCCTGGCTCGACCACCACGACATCAAGTCGAACCTAAAGGGCGAGCTCAACTACGACAACATTCATATCAAAGGGTTGAAGTCCAATGATCCTCACCCGACAGCCACTTTCCAAGGCTACAGAAGGTCCAATGGCAAAATAGGCGTCCGCAATGAACTCTGGGTCATCCCCACGGTAGGATGTGTCAATGGCATCATCCGTGAGATTGTGGAGAACGTGAAAAAAATCACCAACGATGATAAGGGTGTGGATGGCATCGTAGACTTTCCCCACAACTATGGCTGCTCCCAACTTGGTGACGACCATGAGAATACACGGAAGATTCTCCGCGACCTTGTACTTCATCCAAATGCAGGCGGCGTACTCGTCGTCGGATTAGGCTGCGAGAACAACCAGCCACATGACTTCGAGAAACTCTTAGGCGACTATGACCACGACCGTATCAAATTTCTCGTCTGCCAAGAGGTCGAAGGAAACGAGGTGGAGACTGGTGTCAAACTGCTGATGCAACTCTATGACACAGCCAAGGGAGACAAGCGGGAGACTGTCTCTGCTTCCGAGCTGCATATCGGGCTCAAATGCGGTGGTTCCGATGGCTTCTCCGGCATCACTGCTAACCCTCTGCTCGGTGCCTTCAGCGACTGGCTCTGCGAGGAGCAAGGCGGCACGACAATTCTGACGGAGGTCCCCGAGATGTTCGGCGCTGAGACGATCCTCATGGAGCGCTGTATCAATAACGAAGTCTTGGAGGAGACCAAACAGTTGATCAACAATTTCAAGCATTATTTTCTCAGTCATGGACAGCCTGTCGGTGAGAATCCATCACCGGGCAATAAGGCAGGTGGCATCTCCACGCTTGAGGACAAGGCATTGGGCTGCACACAAAAGTCGGGAAAGTCACCGGTTTGCGGCGTGCTCGGCTATGGCGACATACTGCAAAAAAAAGGTCTGAACCTTCTCTCAGCACCGGGTAATGACCTTGTGGCCGCTACGGCCCTGGCTGCTGCCGGTTGTCAGATTGTGCTCTTCACGACGGGTCGTGGCACGCCTTTCGCTACGGCTGTCCCGACCTTGAAAGTATCAAGCAACTCCAAGTTATACGGCCGCAAACCCAACTGGATCGACTTCGATGCCGGTCCCATCGTTGAGGACAAGAGCATTTCAGAACTGCTGCCGTCATTCACCAGGCTTATCCTCGATGTGGCAAGTGGCAAGAAAGTCAATGCGGAGAAGAGTGGCATCCAAGGCATTGCCATTTTCAAGAATGGAGTAACACTGTGAGACAATGAGAGAGTTCTTCACGAGTCTGTTGCTGACCAGCTTGATGGCTGCACCAGTGACGGCACAAGATGTTATAAAAACTTATAATGTCATCAATCCCAATACAGAAGCGTGGAAGGAAGCCCCTGTAGAGATTGGCGGCATAGACGGGTTCCGGTCCGCTTTGGTCACGGTTAACGGCAAAGAGGTATCTTGCCAGATGGATGACATGGACGGTGACGGTGGAGCAGACCATCTGTTCTTCCTCACAAATATCAAAGGGAAAGACAGGCAAACGGTGAAGGTAAGCCTCTGGCGCAGCGGGAAACCGCGCAACTATAAGGAGCGTACTTTTGCCGACATCATTCTGCCCAACAGTAAGATTAAAGAAAAGAACAGGCAGAACGTCTATCTGAAAGAGTTTACGGTTATGGGCAGTTCTGATCCTTTCCGTTGCATCCACCAGCATGGCGTCGTCTTCGAGAGTGAGTTGACAGCCTTCAGAATATACTGCAGTCCGAGACAGACGGTAGATATCTATGGGAAATATAATCGGCAATTAGAACTCAAAGAGTCGGAGTTCTACCCCGACAAGGAACAGTTAGCTAACGGCTTTGGTGACGATGTCCTCTTGGTGGGAGACGGTGTCGGACTCGGAGCGCTCAATGGATGGAACGGTACCGAGGCTGTGGCTTTCACCGACTGTGACTACCGTTCACAACGCGTCATCACATCAGGTCCTTTGAGAAGCATCGTGGAGATTGTCGATAACAACTGGAGGCCTGCTGCAGATGCGGAGCCTTTCACCCTAACAACCCGTTACACGATGATGGCAGGCCACCGCGACTGTAAGGTTGATGTGCAAGTCTCCGTACCTAAAGGCTTCACGCTTACGGACAATATAAAGAAAACACCCTATTATATAGGTGTCACCAATATTCGTGGCTCAAAGTCATGGACCGACAGCAGGGGACTGCTCGCCTCCTGGGGCTCCGATTATCCGGCTAAAGGTGACACGGCAGCCCAGACAAAGCAAACCGTTGGTCTGGCAGTCTGTATCCCGGCAGTAAACCTTGAGAAGCGTGCAGACACTAAATGCGATTACGGTTACGTCATAATGATACCTAATGCCCGTCTGACCTACTATATCTCTTTCTGTTCCGACAAAGAGAAGGATGGCTACCATAGCGAAGAGGCCTGGAAAAAAGCAACGTGCGAGTGGAAGAAGGAATTGCAAAAGAAGAGTTTAATAGTACTGGAGAGGTAAAACTCCATTTATTTTTTGGGAAATACATTCTTTGTTAGTAAATTTGCAGAAAAGAAAATATTAAACGTTAAAACAAACATTATATGGCAATAGAAGGTATTTTCCGCGATGAGATAGAAATCAGGCAAGTGGACAAATTCTTTGCCGGAGAAATGGGTCGTCAGATCCACCGTTACATCAAGGCGCACGGATCGATGTCGATGCTAGAGAAAATAGAAAAGCGCATTGGGTCACTCAGCATTCCTGAGCGTGAGAATGCAATGGCTAAATATATTGACCTCAACCGCAAAGTCATTGAAGACGTTGACTGGCGCATGCTCATTGCACGAGCTATGGCCAACTATTGTGACTCTTACAACTATTTTGTCAAGATGGTTGCTGACGAGCAGACCGTGCTTTTCTACGAGGAGCGTATGAAGAAGAAGTATGTGCGCTTTCACGAGGTGTTTGAGGAGAACGGCAAGTATGGCATCAAGGATGTGGAAGGAAATATTATGCTACATGCCAAATATGATTTCTTACGTACGCCGTTCATCTATGTCGACGACCTTGTCTCCATGCCTGTCATCGCAGAGAGAAATGGCAAGATGGGGCTTGTCCACCCCGACGGACACGACACCGTGGTATTGCCGTTCGACTACGACGACATCTCCCTAAGAGATGAGGAGCCGTGGTTCGAACTGACCAAAGACGGACAAACGCAACTATGGAATGGCTTAGACGAACTGAGTGACTGATAACTTATAGATTTTTTGCCGTGAAAAAGAAAATATTGCTGTTAGTGTCCACATTTCTTTTGTGGACACTGATATTCATGTTACAGAAGCCCGTATTCCTGCTTATCTACGGCGGCTTCACCAAGGTGTTGGAGGTTATCGGGCATGGCTTATCGCTTGATATGTCCATGGCGGGTTATCTGACGGCTATCCCGGCATTGGTTCTTGTTGTCAGTTGTCTGCCTTTGCAGGCTCTTCACAACACCCGCTCCAGCCGTATTCTGATGGCTATTGTCGGTGGATGGACCTTCATAGGTGCAATCGCCGTAGCACTCTCTTTCGTCGTCAATATCGCACTCTATGGCTACTGGGGCTTTCCGCTCGACTCAACACCTGTCTTCTTTCTCATCTCTTCGCCCTCTGCAGCAATGGCAAGCATTGAGTGGTGGCAAGGTCTGTTAGGCATCGTCAGCATGGGTGCAGTCATGGCCTTTATCCTCTTGCCTTTCCATCTTCTGTGGCGTAAGTGGGGTGGGGACGTGTTCCTCCTGAAAACCAACGGGTGGCAATGGCTGCCAATGCTTATCCTAACAGCCTTGTTGTTCCTCCCTATCCGCGGAGGTGTAACGGTATCGACGATGAATACGGGAAAAGCATACTTCTCATCTGTGCAGGAGCTGAACCATGCGGCAGTCAATCCATTGTTCTCTTTCATGGAGAGCGTTGATCACAACGAAGACTTCACCTCACAATACCGGTTCATGGATGACAACGAGGCTCACCGGATCTATCATCAACTTTACAACAGTCCGGCCACAGACAGCATCAGCTCCGTGTTAAGGTCAGGGATGAAACGTCCCAACATCTTCATTATCGTGATGGAGAGTTTCTCCGACACCGTAACGAAAGTGCCTGGTGTGACGCCCAACCTCAACCGCCTAAAGCATGAGGGTCTTTATTTCTCACGGTTCTACGCCAACAGCTACCGCACCGACCGCGGACTGGTATCTGTGCTCCAAGGCTACCCCGCTCCGGCTACCGTAAGTCTGATGAAATATCCGAAGAAGACAGCTAATATGCCGTCTATAGCTGCTCATCTTGAGAAGGCAGGCTATGAGGCCTCCTATTATTATGGAGGTGATGCTGACTTCACAAATATGCGCTCGTTCCTTGTCAACCAAGGGTTCCGGCATATCATCGAGGATGTCGATTTCCCCGTGAGTGACCGTCTGAGCAAATGGGGCGTACCCGACCATCTGTTGTTCAAGCGGGCAGAGAAAGATATCTTGGCACTGCCTGCCAACGGCAGACCACGGCTGACTGTCATCCAGACCTCCAGTTCGCACGAGCCCTTCGACGTGCCTTATCATCATCTCAAGGATAAGATTCTTAATGCTTTCGCCTATTCGGACAGTTGCATAGGCGGATTCATAACATCTCTCCACAGAAGCAGACAGTGGAACAACAGCCTTGTCATCCTGGTGCCGGATCACCTCGGTGCCTGGCCGGAACATCCCGACAACTTCAAGCCCTGGCGATATCATATTCCTCTAATTTGGACAGGAGGTGCCATTCGTCAACCAATGGTTGTCAATACGTTGGGGTCCCAGCAAGATATTGCGGCAACGCTGCTCTCACAGTTAGGCATCGATCACAAAGACCTTATTTTCAGTAAGGATATGTTCAGCCCGGCAGTCAATCATTTTGCATTCTTCCTGCCTAATGACGGCATCGGGATGATAACGGATGACAATGTTTTTCTCTATGACAACCAGCTAAAGAAGACCGTCTTCGATACAGGGAGGGGAAAGAGCAAGAATCTGAAATCAGGCAAAGCGCTATTACAGGTATTGTTCGATGACATAGCAAAAAAATAAGAAATGCAGACGCTCATCAAATGGGATACAGCCATCACGCTGGCTATCAATGGCTTCCATTGTGGCTATCTCGACAATTTCATGATGATGTATTCCGGTAAGTTCATATGGATTCCATTCTATGTGAGCCTAATGGTTATCATGTTCCGTAACTTCCCACGGAAGGCAGTGATATATTGTCTGTTGTTCGCTGTCGTGCTCATTACACTGTGTGACCAGACGACTTCAGCAGTGTTCCGGCCGCTGTTCGACCGGTTGCGGCCCGCAAACCCAGCTAATCCCATCTCACCGTTGATCCATATTGTGGATGACTATCGTGGCGGCCGGCATGGCTTTCCTTCCGCCCATGCGGCAAACTGCTGGAGTGCATTCTTTTTCGTGTTCTATGTCTTCCGGAGACGTGTCCTTAATTATAATCTTGCAGCGTGGGCTTTTGTGATGTGCTGGTCGCGCATTTATCTCGGCGTGCATTATTTCGGGGATGTGCTCTGCGGCATGATTTTAGGATTTCTGTTGGCAAGCATTATGTATTATGTCTTTCAACGCTTGCTCAGACAGTCAGCTCGTTCCTTGAAACCTAAGGAAGACTCATGCAAGCTCTATACCCCCGCATTGGTCTGCAATATTGAGACTGCTGCCATACTTATCCTCGCCTTCTTCACACGATTCTCATTCTGAAAGTAACACATGGAAATTAAGCACATAGCCATTTTCCACTCTCCGTTCCCCTCCAAGTTTGGCATACCCAAACAGAGCGGACTTGTGGAGGAACTTGAAGGTACCATCGTCCTCACGGAGCCCTATCGTTCTGCAGAGGCATTGAGAGGTATCGACAGTTTTGACTATCTATGGCTGATATGGGCGTTCAGTGCCAATAAACATACAGCAAACGGGCTCACCGTGCGCCCACCACTTTTAGGTGGCAACACACGTCTCGGCATCTTTGCTACCCGTTCACCATTCAGGCCCAATCCGCTGGGTTTGTCCTCCGTACGTTTGAAGAGCGTGGAGTGGGAGACAAGCCAAGGCCCTGTGCTTCATGTCCTTGGAGCCGACCTGATGGATGGCACACCCATCTTCGACATTAAGCCCTATGTCACCTATGCCGACTGCCACGAAGGAGCCAAGTCAGGGTTTGTCGATCAGCATCCTATCAAGCGCCTAAAGGTCATCATCCCTGATAGCCTTGCACAAGCCTTAGGTGAACAGCAGACCGAGGCCTTGCGTAAAGTCTTGGAACTCGACCCAAGACCCCATTATCAGCATGATCCCAACCGCATTTATGGCATGCCATTCGCGGGGAGAGACGTACATTTTAAAGTTGAAGGGGAAAAATTAACCGTAATTGGGTAACTTCGTAACTACTTTATCTTTTGTCGGAGAGGCAAATGGGCTAGCCTCAATAGGTATCTCGGAGGGTGTCATACGGTTAGCCCGTCGCGTAAGCACCTCGAAGATGTGCCACATGGCTAGCCCCAGGTGAGGGGCATCTTCAATGTTAATCTCAGATCTCTATGCTAAATAGTGTTCACTGAAAAAATATCAGGCAATTCTTAGGACTACAAGGTCCATAGGTCTGTTTAATCCAAAATGGAGAATATGAAGCC
>CALJCU010000352.1 GCA_938023885.1 uncultured Prevotella sp.
GATGCGTAGTAGTCTCAGCAAACTTTTTGTCATAAAAATCCTTATATTCCGGACAGTTATTGATAACGCTTCCGGTAGCTTCTATGACATAGTAACGCAGGTAACGGTTTCCTGCTTTGCTCATTTTAGTATCTTCTGCACGGAAGTTGCCTGACTGATTTTCTTTCCAGACGATGCCGCAATATTTAGCGAGTGCACCGTTGCCGGTAAAAGCTTTGATAGTGCCTATTTCAGCAAGTATACCGGCTGCATATACATGACCTATGCCCGGGATTGATTTCAGTACCTGATACTCGACAGGGTTTAGTCCCTGCACGGTATGTTCAATCGCCTTTTCAATTGCCTTGAGCTCTTTCTCAAAAGCTCTGATGCAATTAAAAGAACTGCTGATAGACAACGTAATCGGTTCAGCAACGACTTTGTCCAGACGGTATGAACCATTAGCGGCGGCCTTTAAAATCTTTGCAGTTTCTTCCGGATCAGTAATGCGTCCACGGCTTTTGGATTCAATGAGTTCGACCAGTTCTTCAATAGAAGCCTCTATGATATCATCATTGGTTACGTATTGTTCCAAGATGGCTTCTGCGGTTGCACCATATTTGTTGCTGAACGGATGGTCTTCCTTTTTCAGCATGGCAAACTCACTGAATTTGAGGAAGATGTTGTTAAGCACATAGGTCTTCTCACGTGCAATGCATTCAGCGATGTGCAAGCGGTGTCTTGTAAGCCTTTGAAGAGCCAGATACTGGGCTCCACGCCACGGCTTTATACTGATACGTCCGACTCTTGCAAAGTCGGCTATGACAAAGGAATCAATGCCATCATTCTTGTCGAGAGCATTGAATGATTCTTTGTACTTGGCAACTTCTTTCGGATTGAGACAGTATACCTCTGTCCCAAATGGTGCCAACAAATCACTGGCTGAAAGATAATTGGCAATATGTACACCGTAAAATCCGGTGGACTCAAGCCCGATGATTACATGGTTGAACTCATGGTGGACTGAAAGAACGTCCACAAGAAGGGATTCAAGAGTCTCTGCACCTTCTTTGGCATTAGGCACGGGCTTCATGCGGATAAAAAAATCCTGGTTGAAATCAATGGCAGAAACAACATTTGTACGGGATCCTATATCAATCCCAACAAACAGCGTTGACAGGTAATCGGTTTTCTTCATGGTTAATCACCTCCTCTCATCATAGAATGGGCGTGAAATAGAGGACATGGCTTATCCCAAACCAATACACCAGTCTAAACCTCGCGTTATGAGCATTGTCCGGTAGAAACGTCCTGCTGGAGACTTTTAGAACCGGGATGCAGCATTTGTGTAATAGATCGCAGTGTATCGTCCGGGCTTCAAGCTTTCGTAGCAGTAGCATAAGCTCTGCAGGAGGTGTACAGAAGTGACCACAGCCTGGATTCACTAAGGAACCATTATAGCATTTGGGATGTCATGTCGCAATGTAACTGTAAACCGTATAGATGAGAAGTGGACTGCCAGCACTTGGTGGAGGAGAATCCTCCGGACAGATAAGAATGTCCACACATCTATACTCAAAAAGAAAAGTTTGTAACCTGATTTTTATTGGCTACAAACTTATTATACGAGGAGGTAATGCTATGAATGATGATATGGTAGTTTTTTTCACGTGCGACAGTAATGAATTTCTGCCGCGCAACGAACCGCCACTCATTATTAGAGAGAGTGGTGATTTCGAGCTAAGATTTTATTTTAACCCCGCCAGGTTTAGGGTTGAAATAAGTGAC
>CALJCU010000353.1 GCA_938023885.1 uncultured Prevotella sp.
AACCAGCCAACGAAGTGAAGTCATATTCATTCTCTAACACAAGCTTATTGTCCGTGAAACTGACCGGTGAGAAATGGATGTTTTGATAGACATGACGCACCTGATAATAATGTGGATGCGGCACACGGTTGGCAGCTACGAGTCCATTGCAGCAGAAGTTGGAATCGTTGTTCACTCCCACAAAGCCCATGTCGCCACCGTAAGCCTGGAAGAGGTGCCCGAGACTGTCACAGCGTGCAAACGACTGATCCACCCAGTCCCAGATAAAACCACCCTGGAGCTGACGGTGCCTGCGTATCACGTCCCAGTAGTCATCAAGATTTCCTTCGCTGTTACCCATGGCGTGTTCGTATTCACAAAGGATAAGCGGACGCGCATCACGCTGGTTGGCATGCCGCTCCAACGCCCATATGCGGGCATACATAGGACAATAGATATCCGACTTTGCCTCATAGCCGCCACCCTCATATTGAACGGGGCGTGTCGGGTCGAAATGCTTGGCAAAGTCATAGTTCTCCTCAAAGAGTTTTCCGTATCCCGACTCATTACCGAGCGACCAGATGATGATGCATGTGTTGTTGCGGTCGCGTCGCATCATACGCTCCATGCGTTCACGGAAAGACTTGCGCCACTCCTCCTTGGCTGCGAAAGTACCATGGGGCGTGTCAAGGATGCCATGGCACTCGATATTTGCCTCTCCGACAACATAAAGGCCATACTTTGTACAGAGATCGTACCACTCGGGGTTGTTAGGATAATGACTGCAACGTACCGCATTGATATTAGCTTCTTTCATGAGGCGGATGTCCTCAAGCATACTCTCTATGGTAATGGTGCGGCCCATGTAAGGATCATGCTCATGACGGTTCACACCTTTAATCTTTATCGCTACCCCATTGACAAGCAGCTGTCCGTTGCGTATCTCCACAGAGCGGAAGCCGAAGGGGTGCACAAATGCCTCTGTCTCGTTGCCATTCTTGTCTAAGGAGGTGACAACAAGGTGATAGCACACCGGATGTTCAGCACTCCAGGCATTGACACCACTGAACACACGGTTGATACTGACCAAAGTATCGGACGTAGAACGCTGGCGGAACAACTGACGCAACAGTTCCGTGCCGTCAGGACCAAGGAGCCGCACACGAGTAGCCCAACCTTTGACGGGAGCGTGGATCAGGAGGCGTAAATTGAAGGTACCGTCATGATAGCCATTGGTCAGACCGACCTGAAGGCAGAAGTCAGCGACACGCGTCTTCGGGCGGGCCTGAAGATAGACATGGCGCTCAATGCCACTATATTTCCAATAGTCCTGATCCTCAAGGTACGAGCCATCGCTGAACCGTATCACTTTCACGGCAAGGCGGTTCTTGCCCGGACGCAGCCACGGCGTAATATTATAATGTGACGGTAAGCGACTGTCCTCACCATAGCCGACAAAGTGACCATTGACCCACACGGCATAAGCCGACTCGACACCTTCAAAATCAAGGAAGATATCATTGCCGTTCCAATTTGCCGGCACCGTGAAAGTCCGGACATACTCTCCCACGGGATTATAATCGTGTGGCACAAGTGGCGGATTGGCTTTGAAAGGATAGATCACGTCGGTATAGATAGGTGCATCGAAGCCTTGCAGTTCCCAACTGCCCGGTACACGGATTGATGACCACGAAGATACATCGTAGTCATCCCGATAAAAATCACTGACAGCTGCAACCTGATTCCGTGCATAGCGAAACTGCCAGGTGCCGTCAAGACTGATACGGCGCTCAGCTGTGGGATCAACGCTAAGTCGTTTTACGTCATCGAGCTCGAAGCGATGAAGAGCAGCCGTCTCCGTCAGGTAAGGCGTGAGCTGAGCCGTCATAAGCTCTCGCCCTATGCCGCACACTGTCGGATCTTCCCAGGGATGTGACGCAGCCTGCACACTCAAAGGCAGGAAGAGACACAACAAAGGCACGAGTCTGCTAACAAGACAAGTAAGATATATAATAAGGTTCAAAGGTTGGTTAAGCATACAACAAACAATTATTAAATGCCACAGAAGAATGTGACGAGGAAAGGAACGCTGAAGTCCATGATGAAACCATGGAAGACAGAGAGCGTAGCAAGGTCCTTACCGCTATAGCGCAATGATAGGCAACGTGGTATCCATCGAGGTGGCTCCACCCACACTGATAGGTGCCAAGGGGCCGAACCAGCGGGCGAGCAATGGCGAACAGAGCAGCGTGAGGAGCTCACGCACGATGTTGGCAAGAAGTGCCATAGTGCCGAGGGCAGCGCCACGGTACCGGGTGATAAAGATGCTGGAGAGCGAGTAATAGCCAAATCCCGATCCGATAGCGAAGCCGTCAGTCAGCCGCATGCCTGGGAAGGCAAGGCTCACGGCAAGACATCCCGCCAGGGTGCCGCCAAGGGTGCAGAGCGGCAACAAGAGAAGGCGCGGACTGGTATGACGGAGTGTCGAGAGCACCTCACTGTCGGAGCCTATGCTGATACCTACACAGAAGATAAGGGCACACAATGCCACAAAACTCACGTCGCTGTCGGCTACCTCAGGAGGAAGAAGATGGAAGAGGCCACAAACGAGACCAAGGATAAAGAATGCGATGATGATAAGACTGCCTTTCATGCCGCCTCTCCTTTCTCACTCTTTCCAAGTTTCCCTGACCATCGCCAGAGCCACAAGGCAAGCAACGCACTGCCTAAGGAGGCAGCGATCGCTATCGCCACCGCCTCTGCCCCCAAGCGGATCAGGCTATGGATGATGTGCTCATCACTACCCACCTCAATACCCAACAGGAACAATAAAGCCCAGATGAGAACCGTGGTGAGCGGCGAGAACCAACCCAACCTCTTTCTCCTTAGCATGCGGCCCACAAGGATGCCGCATGCCATCATCAGGATAATCTTCAGCATAAATTTAATTAGAACATATGTTTTGCCCCGGGGAGACGTCTCCCCGTAGGCTTATTTCAGAGCACCGTTGTCGTTGAGCTCTGTCTGTGGGATTGGATAGAAGTCCTTATCGGCAGAGTAGCCCGAGCGTCGGGCATCCTTTAGCACCTCTGCTGTCTTGCCCCATCGGCGGAGGTCATACCAACGCATGTTCTCCAAAGGGAACTCCAACTCACGCTCATGCTCTATCTGTGCCCGGACCTCTGCCTCTGTCGTACCTTTCATGGCGGGCATGTCACCATGGACGTTGCGCACCTCATTGATAAGACTGATAGCCCCGCTCTGGTTGCCCAAGAGGTTGAGGGCCTCGGCTTTCATAAGCAGCACATTGGCATAACGCATCAGCGGAAGGTTGATGGCGGTAGATCTGAGCGACAAAGCCTCATAGGTAGCCGGCATAAGCTTTCGGAATGCCGGACGGTTGTAAGCTACACCGTTGTTCTGGAACCAGTCGTCATAGTCGTAGCCATACACCTTACCCGTGCCGTCATTGAAATAAGGGCACTGGAAGAAAATGGTGGCATAGAGACGCGAGTCGTAGTCGCCTTTTGTCGAGGTCTTACCTTCTTTCTCATATTCGGCAAGCAGCGTTTTGGACGGCAGAATCTCATCCCAGCCCCAGAGCTCCGAGCAGCCTATCCAGCGGTGCACCTGTGTGCGATAAAGCGCGCCGTTGGCATCGTTGAACGAATATTGCAGTTCGAAGATACTCTCCTTGCTGTTCTTCAGCGTTCCGTTGAACATATCGCCGAAGTCGCTCACAAGCTGATAGCCCCTAACCTCATTGAAAGCATCGACGGCAGCCTTGAGGTCAGCCGCCTTGTTCTCCGGTTCCTCATAGGCACGCGTGAGCCATGCCCAGCCCATATAGGCGTAGGCGGCACCACGTGTGGCGCGTCCGGTGTTGCCGCTGCCCCATTGCTGCGGGAGCTTTGCGGCAGCCTCCTTGAAGTCAGCGATAATTGACTCCCATGCCTCAGGGCGTGAAGACAGGCCTTTGTCAAGAGCAGAAACCTCTCCCGACGTGATATAACGGTCGCGAATGATAATCTGCTTCCAGTTGAGCAGCAACATCATGTCATAGTAGCCACGGAGGAAATGCGCCTCTGCAATAAGTGAGTCGCGGGCACCTGCACTAATCTTGTCGTCTCCCATTGCACCGGCTTTGTCGATAATCTCGTTGCAGAAGCTCACGCCTGTGTACATATGGTTCCAGAACGTGGTAAACTGCGAGTTGCCATTGGTATAGGTGAAGTTGTAAAGGTCCACCCAGTTGGGATAGTTCATGGCATCGTTGCCCATATTGACGTCATCTCCCCGATAGCCGAGCACCGGCCAGTTAACCTCGGCAAAGGTCCACATGTCGCTCGTATAATCCATAAGATACATCTGCGAATAAGCTGAGGCCATGGCGCTCTCTACGTCCGAGGCATTGCGCCAGTACGACCGCGAGGTGAGCTGGTCTGGCGGGGTCTGTGTCAGGTAGCCGTCACATGCTGTCAACCCGAAAGTCAAGGCAAGGGCAAGGAAGAGATATATAGTCTTTTTCATGGTAATCAAGTTTATTATTGGTTGACAATAGCGTTAGAAAGTAATCTGCGCACCTACGGTGTAGGAGCGTGTGAAAGGATAGACAAGGTTGTCGATACCTGTGTTAAGCACGCCACGAGAGAACTCCGGGTCAATGCCGTCGTAACCTGTGATTGTGAAGAGGTTGTCGGCACTGACATAGAAACGCACTTTCTCCACATATTTCCTAATGGCATTCCAACGTGGCAGGGTGTAACCGATCTGTATCTCACGCAGACGGACGAAGTCACCATTCTCAAGGAACCGTGTCGACTCACGCGTGTTGTTGTTAGGATCCTGGTACACGGCACGCGGCACATCGGTGTCGGTATGAGTCGGTGTCCATGCGCCGAGTGCAGAGCGGAGGAAGTTGGAACCGCTGTTCATTCCCTCAAAGAAATACTTGTTACCGTTATAGAGTTTATAGTCGAATGAGCCACTGAGCGTGAAGTTCATGTCAAAGCCTTTCCATGTACAACTGAAGTTGATGTTGGCATTGACCTTCGGTATGCCGGAACCACTGTAGACCTTATCATCATCATTGATAACACCATCTCCGTTTATATCCTTGAAGCGGATGTCACCGGGCTGTGCATTGGGTTGCAGGAGCTCGCCATTAGCATTGACATAGCTCTTCACCTCTTCGGCCGTCTGGAACAGTCCGTCAGCCTGATAGAGATAGAAAGCGCCAATAGGCTTGCCCACGCGTGTCTGCGTAGGGAAGTGCTCACTGCCATATTTCAGGCCTTCGCCATAGAGCACCTGATTGGTATCGGAGAGGGCCAACACCTTATTGCTCACGGTACTGAGGTTGGCACCAACAGTATAGGAGAAGTCTCCCACACGGTCATTCCAGTTGGCTTCAAGCTCCACACCGGTATTGCGCATCTCACCCACGTTCAAGATAGGACTGTCGAGACCGGTGGAGGGTGCCAATTCCTTATAGATAAGGAGGTCAGAGGTCTTATTGTAATAATAGTTGATGTTACCGGTAAGCTTATTGCC
>CALJCU010000354.1 GCA_938023885.1 uncultured Prevotella sp.
AAAAGAATATTTGTCTGGGTCAGACTCTTAATGAGGTCTGCTCTACCTTCCTGCTGTATTCTCGTTGTCTCATCATCCGTGAAACGATGTCGCAACAATCCAACTTTTTGTTTCACGCTTTTATGGTCAATAGATGTCGAGGTGAGCGTGATTTCCGGATCAGGCAGAATGATTTCTAATTTGTCTCCCTGTCTGACAATATCATCTTTCTTCACCTTTCCTAAATCGACATATGCCTTAGCCGTGGCAGTTATCGGGATCGCTATTTTGCGATCACTAAACGGTACGGCGACACGAATGTGCTGACTCAGGAAGTTGCCATTGATTGTTGTCGTATCCGTGTATATCATGACTTTCCGCAAGTCGTACTGAGATGTATATAGTTTCGAGCAAGCTGAGATATGCGATGCCAAGACATCAAGGGTATCAGCGTCTGCCTTACGCCCGCTCTCAGTCCCCTGCTGCTTGCCGCAACCTGAGAATACAGATAAAAGCAGACAAGAAAGGAATAGCAATCGGCCTATTGCCAAGACGGTCCCCGTGGACACCCACGCTCCGGATGGAAAAACTATTGACTTACGATTCATGTTTCTTTAAGTTTATCGGCACAAAGTTAAAAAATAATCGACAAATTTATCATCTTTCCTCTAAAAAAAACAGATTTCTTTATCCACCCGGTGTATAATTGGAGAATTTTATGTAAGTTTGCACATATACATATAAATGAAGTTGGAAAATGAATAAAGCAATACTTTATAGCTTGCCATTGCTTTTTCTGGGGATTGTATCGTGTAAGGATAAGCCCCGGAGCAATATCATTATTGCTCACAGACCTATTGTCGTTCAACAGAATAAACCACAAGTGATAGGTGATGCAGTAAGAAACAACATTATAGACTGGGTTGGCGGCAAATACACAGTCAGGGTGAGCATCAAATGTGACACATCACTACCGTTGGCAACAGACGGCTCCACAAAGTACTACGACAATCGTGTAAATATCAATATTCTACGTGCAGATGGATCGTCTTTCTTCAATCGTACGTTCACGAAGTCGGATTTCAAACTATATGTTGATGACGATTATTATAATGACGGAGCGTTGATAGGGATTGTTTTCGACAAAGTGGAGGGTGAATCTCTTAAGTTCGCAGTGAGTGTAGGAAGTCCCGACAAGACCACTGATGAGTTTGTCCCTCTTGAACTTACTGTCAATCACGTCGGAGGCGTTTCTATCTCAAGAGCCTCCGACGAGAACGAATAGGGTAATTGCCCTACTCGTCTCAATTGAGATTTCCTTCTTTATCTGTCCGGTGCTGAGAGAATCCTGTAAGATTTCTCAAAGCTCTTCGGGTGTTTTCCAATCAGACAAATGTTTACCAGACAGTTGGCAAGCATTTCTGCATCGTTTAAGTCTACTCCCTTATCCCGGCTTAAGTTCTTGCCGATGATTACTTCCCATGACGCATCGAAGTCGCAGTCCTCAGCACCAATGTATTGTTCCTCAGCATTCGATCCTTGCATGAACTTATATTTGATATTTTTTTTCGCAGGTGCCGGTTTCATACTTAGAAGTATGCCCCATGCCTCACGCAATTGTTCACGAAACTTACCAGTCCCCGGGAACATGTCTGCAATGACAGGCATAATCTCGTCAAATTCATAAGCTTGAAGAAGATCGTATAGACGCATATCCTTTCTATATACTAATTGTATGAGGACCGTGCTAAAACTTTGCCATCATAATAGCATCTGCGGCACATTCTGCTCCTTTATTTCCAAGTTTTCCGCCACTTCGGTCCTTGGCCTGCTGTAGGTCGTTGGTAGTGAGGAGACCATAGATGACAGGGATGTTCTGGGTGGCATTGAGATGAGCAATGCCATAGGTTACGCCTTGGCAGATATAATCGAAATGTGGCGTTTCACCACGAATCACACTGCCAAGGATGATGATGGCATCGAATCCATCGTTCTTGCTCATCTGCTGGGCGCCATAGATAAGCTCAAAACTGCCCGGTACATGCTTGATGTGAATGTTCTCTGGCAGTGCACCATGCTTCTCTAAAGTGTCGACAGCGCCTTTAAGCAGTGCTCCGGTAATCTCGCGGTTCCAGTCAGCAACCACGATACCAAAGTTCATGTTACTTGCGTCAGGGATATCTACGGGGTGATCATCTGACAGATTATGAAGTGCTGTCGCCATTACTTCGAAGTCCTTTCTATATATTTGTCAATATCGTTGCTCTGCACGAGCATAGAATTGACATATTTCTTCTTGATGTCCCGATATAGCTTGTTAGCCTCGTCAGTCTTGTCCTCCGACTCGAGAAGTTCACCAGCCTGAAGCAGGAAAGTAGGAGACAGACTGTTGTTAGTGCCTTTATCAGCTTTTTCATCAGCCCTTGAAGCAGCTTCCTTCAGTGTGCTGATAGCCTTGTCAATCCGACCTACATGGGCATAAGCGTTACCCAGAGCCTCAATAGCAGCGGGGCTGACCATAGCGTCACTTTTGGGTGAAAAGCTCTCAAGATACTTCACTGCATCCTGCCATTTGCCAAGATTGGCATAGCAGAGACCTGCGTAGAGATTGGCGAGGTTGCCGGCATCTGTGCTGCTGTAGTCATCTGCAATCTTCACAAGGCCCTCATAGCCTGCACCATCACCATTGAGAGCTTTGTCAAACTGGTCAGCATTGAAATATTCCTGACCACGAGCCAATGCTGTACTTGCCTTCTCCTGACGAGGGCCACCGATGAACTGGTTATAGCAGAGGATACCTGCCACGATGACAATGACTGCGATGATGACACCACTGATAATCTTCTTGTTCTTTTCGAAAAATGCTTCCGACTTCACGGCTGCATCAAAAGTCTCCTTTTCGTTGTTGTTTGCCATTATACTTATTTGTTGTTTTTTCTATGGTTTTGCATATACTTATGCGTGGCAAAATTAGTCATTTTTATCCAAACATTGAAATTTATAGGATTCTTTTTTCATTTGTTGCATTTTCCCATCTTTTTGAAATTATAGGAGGCAT
>CALJCU010000355.1 GCA_938023885.1 uncultured Prevotella sp.
TCACGGCTCCAGCACCCACAACAAGTATTGGCGTTGTTCTCACTCCCGAGACAGAAAGCAGAGACAACAGATATCCTTCCTTTGCTACGGGATGGAGGCAATGAGAAGCTGTCTCTGGCTCTTGACGGCGTGCAGGATCCCGGCAACTTAGGAACTATCATTCGCATTGCCGACTGGTTCGGTATAGAAGATATCTTCTGTTCGTTGAATACAGCCGATGCCTATAGTCCGAAGGTTATTCAAGCTACTATGGGCAGTATCTCCCGCATTCGCATCCATTATACCGACTTAGAACAGCTCATTCACAGTGTTCCTGACGATTACCCGGTCTACGGCACATTCCTTGATGGACAAGACATCTACGGGCAAACACTTTCACGTGGTGGATTGATTGTCATGGGTAATGAAGGGAACGGCATCTCGCCAGCTATCCGACCACTTATCAACCATCGGTTGCTTATACCTAATTATCCTAAGGACAGACCGACTGCAGATAGTCTGAACGTCGCCATAGCAACAGCTATCACGTGTTCGGAGTTTAGACGGAAAGTAATCTTCTGACGTTCGCCGGACGATCTTCTGACGTTCGCCGAACGATCCTGTGACGTACGACACATAATATTGTGTCGAACGGCAGAAAACAAAAGAAGCCATCTCAATATACCCTTATCCTCCAACACCTGTCACCTACCACCTACAGCAACCACCTTTCCTTCAGCAGCCAGCTCTGTATTTGGAAAAATCTCCTGGGCTTCGTTCAAGATTGCTTTCTCATTGTCGTAGCGGGCACTGAAATGACCAAGAAGCAGTTTGCCTGCATGGGCATCACGCGCTACCGTCGCCGCCTGTCGGGAGGTGGAGTGATAATAGAGTTTTGCACGGTCAGCACATGAACTGTCATAAGTTGAATCGTGATAAAGCAAATCTACGCCTTCCACCTGTTCATGCAGCTGAGGCATGTAGCGGGTGTCGCAGCAATAGGCATAGGAACGGGGCGGATCAGCAGGCGTAACTAATTGCGAATTGGGGATAACCTCACTGTCTTCAGTGATCCAGTCAGCCCCAGTTTTGATATTATTGATTTGGGAGATGGGGATGTCGTAACAGTCGATCATGTCACGGCGGATATGTGGTAAGGTGGGCCGCTCGCGGAAGAGGAAGCCGGAACAAGGCACACGGTGAGAGAGCGGAATGCTCTCTACTGTGAGACTCCGGTCCTCAAAAATGACTTGATGCCTCATTGTTTCAACAGCGTGAAATTCAATGCGATAGTCAAGTCTGTTACAGAAAAGATTTATCTGCATGTCAAGCAAAGTCTTCAATTCTTTCGGAGCATATACATGCAGAGGAGCCGTGCGTCCGAGCATTCCAAAAGTGGAGATAAGGCCGATTAGTCCAAAGCAATGGTCACCATGTAGATGAGAGATGAAGATCGCTTGTATCTTCGTGAAACCGACATGCGAGCGACGCAATTGTATCTGTGTTCCCTCGCCACAGTCGATCATAAAGAACTTCCCCCGTATCTCTACCACTTGAGAAGACGCGAAATGCTTAAGGGTGGGCAGTGCACTGCCACACCCTAAGATATGTACATTAAAAGGTTCCATATTATTTCGCCCTCTTGTACAGGAAGATACCGTCACGATTCTCTAACTCAAGTGAATCGCTGCCAAGGTTGTCTATGTCAAATGTGTCGCGGTTGAGCAGCAGTTTACCATTAAGAATCTTCCACGATGTCCACGGGTCTTTTTCTGCCTCCAAATTCGATTTCACCTCACCGCCTTCAAGAATTTCGAAGTTCCTGTCGATGCTTGTCCACTTGCCTTGCATCGTTGTGAGGTTGATCACTTTTTTTGCCGTTTCCTCACCGTCAATGGGTCGTCCTTTAACCACAGCGAGGCGGTCACCGGCAAGCAATCCTCCAACGACGGGATCAGAGCCGTCCTCAGTGTCCGGCAGGGCGAATGTCAAAGTGTCACCAGCATCTGTGATAAGTTCCAGCGTATGCATCATCGTACCGTCACCGCAGACACCATAGATCGTAGAGTCTTGAGCTGCCTGGCTATCATCAATCTTTTCTGTTGCCGTTTCTTTCTTTTGCGGTTTATTTTTACATCCACTCAATGCGAAAGAGAATATCAGTGTGAGTGCAATTAAACAGTATATATTTCTTTTCATAAAACAAGTTATTTTTCTTTGTGCTTAGCTTCGTTCCAATATTTATCCATCTCATTGAGACTTAAGTCCTTGATTTTCCTTCCCTTTTTCACAGCTTTCTTCTCGATATAGGTGAAGCGGGAAATAAATTTTCTATTGGCATGTTCAAGAGCATTGTCAGGATTGAGATGGTAGAGACGGGCTGCATTGATGATGCTGAAAATAAAGTCACCCAACTCAATGGTAGAATGTTCCTTGTCGCCTTTCTCAAGTTCGGTCTCTAGTTCCCCAAGTTCTTCACGGACCTTTTCCCATACATCATGCGGAACTTTCCAGTCAAAGCCTACATTACGTGCCTTGTCCTGGATGCGATAAGCCTTGATGATGGAAGGTAACGCATCCGGGACGCCACTCAGAACGGTCTTATTGCCGTCACGCTCCTGTTGCTTCCGTTTTTCCCATGACGATTCTACCTGTGTGGAAGTTGAAGGTCTTCCATCAGTGGAATCGGACTTCTCTGAAGTTTCACAAACCGTTTCACGCTCATCGGCTTTATAATTGACGTGTCCTTCAGCATCTACCTCCATTGCGGGATTGCTCACGGTCCACCCGCTCCAATTGATGAAGTCGTGACGGAACATCAGTTTGTCTGCCTGATGATTACAGACATCTGCGATATCAAAGGCGCCGGTCTCTGCACCCATGACAGAATAGAGAATGACGTGCTCCATCACGTCGCCCAGTTCCTTGCATATCTCGGCATGGTCGTTTTTCATGAGTGCGTCGCATAACTCGAACGTCTCTTCGATGGTATTTGGCCGCAGACTCTCAAAGGTCTGAGCCTTGTCCCACGGACATTCCTTACGCAAGCGCTCCTGAACATCAAGCAAACGCTCAAAAGCTTTCAGCTTCTCCTCTTTTGTATGCATGACTAAATCATTATTTTCATGCAAAGTTAGTGGTTTTAAGTTGAAAATTAGTAATTTTGCACTGATATTCTTTAGATAACACAAAGAAATAACAGATACATGGAATTAGCGAGTAAGTACGACCCAAATCAAGTAGAGTCGAAATGGTATCAGTATTGGCTTGACAACAAGCTTTTCTCTTCTCACCCTGACAGCCGCGAGCCTTATACTGTGGTCATTCCTCCACCAAACGTAACAGGTGTGCTCCACATGGGTCACATGCTCAACAACACCATTCAGGACATTCTCGTGCGGCGTGCCCGCATGGAGGGGAAGAACGCATGCTGGGTGCCTGGTACGGACCACGCATCCATCGCTACTGAGGCAAAGGTCGTAGGCAAACTTGCTGAACAGGGAATCAAGAAGACAGACCTTACCCGTGAGCAGTTCCTTGGGCATGCCTGGGACTGGACGCATGAGCATGGCGGCATAATCCTCAAGCAGCTCCGCAAGCTTGGCTGTTCCTGTGACTGGGACCGTACTTCTTTCACCATGGATGAGACGCGGTCGAAGAGTGTCATCCACGTCTTTGTGGACCTCTATCGCAAAGGGCTGATCTATCGTGGAGCACGCATGGTCAACTGGGATCCGAAAGCAAAGACAGCCCTCTCCGATGAAGAGGTTATCTATAAGGACGAGCACTCGAGGCTCTATTATCTGAAATATTATGTGGCAGCCGGCGACCAATCTAAGGTAGCACGCAAAGCTGATGGCAACGTGATGCACAAAGATGCCGGGGGCTATTATGCAGTGGTGGCTACGACACGTCCTGAGACTATCATGGGCGACTCAGCCATGTGCATCAACCCCGAGGACGTGAAGAACACGTGGCTCAGAGGCCTGCATGTCATCGTGCCTTTGGTGAACCGTGTCATCCCCGTCATTGAGGACTCCTACGTGGACATTCAGTTCGGTACCGGTTGTCTGAAAGTGACACCTGCGCACGACATCAACGACCACATGCTCGGTCTGAAGCACCATCTGGAGACTATCGACATCTTCAACGATGACGGTACCATCTCTGAGGCTGCCGGCATGTACGTCGGACAGGACCGTATGGATGTGCGTAAGCAGATTGCCACCGACCTCGAGAACGCCGGACTGATGGAGAAAATTGAGGACTACGACAACAAGGTAGGTTTCTCTGAGCGCACAAATGTACCTATTGAGCCGAAACTGTCTACTCAGTGGTTCCTCAAGATGAAGCATTTTGCAGACATCGCGCTCCCACCGGTGATGAACGATGAGATTGAGTTCTTCCCCAAGAAATACAAGAACACCTATAAATACTGGTTGGATAACATCAAGGACTGGTGTATCAGCCGACAGTTGTGGTGGGGTCACCGCATTCCGGCCTATTACTTTACAACGACCGACGGCAAGCGTGACTTCGTTGTGGCAGAAACAGCAGAGGAAGCGCTGAAGCTCGCTGAGGAAAAGAATCCCGCCGTGACTGCTGACTCACTGGAACAGGAGAGCGACTGCCTCGACACGTGGTTCTCAAGCTGGCTCTGGCCTATCTCACTCTTCAACGGCATCCTCGATCCTGACAACAAGGAGATTAACTATTATTATCCGACGAGTGACCTCGTGACAGGTCCGGATATCATTTTTTTCTGGGTAGCCCGCATGATCATGGCCGGCTACGAATACAGGGGCAAGATGCCGTTCCACCATGTCTATTTCACAGGTATCGTGCGCGATAAGCTTGGCCGTAAGATGTCGAAGAGCCTTGGCAATAGTCCCGACCCCATCATGCTGATGGACAAATATGGCGCTGATGGAGTGCGCATGGGTATGATGCTTTCCGCACCTGCCGGCAATGATATTC
>CALJCU010000356.1 GCA_938023885.1 uncultured Prevotella sp.
GTCTACGATTGCCCATATCGGACCGCCGTAGCATTCGGCATTACCGTCGCCGTCAGCATCGGTGTAATAGAGGTGCTTGATACGGTTCTTGTTGTAGGAGAAGCTGGCACTGGTGTTCCAGGTGAAGTTTGGAGTCTTAATATTCTGTGAATTGACGGTTATCTCAATACCTTTATTGGTAACCTCACCCAAGTTTGTCGTGATACTGCCGAATCCTGTGAAGTTGGGCAGACGGCGGGCCATGATCATGTCGTGCGTTTTCTTGGCGTACCACTCAATGCTTCCACTGATACGCTGGCCGAGGACGGAGAAGTCGAGGCCGACGTTCCAGGAAGTGGTCTTCTCCCACTGCAGGTTCGGATTGGCGAGACGGCCGATACTGAGTGCCTGCACTATAGTCTGGTCAGAGCCACCATAGTTGTAGTAAGCATAACGTCCGCCATTGGCGAGGTTGGCGTAAGCGATATAAGTATCTGACAAAGAGCGGTTACCGTTCGTACCATAGCTCACACGCAGCTTGCCGTAGTCGAGCCAGGGCTGTTTGATGAAACTCTCCTCAGAGAACACCCAGCTGCCGCCGAGCGACCAGAAGTTAGCCCACGGGTTATTCATACCAAAGGCAGAATAGCCGTCACGACGGAAGGTGGAGGTCATCATGTAGCGGTCTTTATAACCATAGAACAGACGGCCAAGATAGGCGGCGGCTGTCACCTCAGAGTCGGAGGCGGAGAAGTTGCTCTGCTCCTTGTTGGCCCCGGAGATGTAATGGAAACCGAGGGCATCGGTAGGCGAGATGTTACGGGCCTCGATGCGATCGTTCCAGTACCGGTCTTTCTCTGCTTCCTGAACGAGGGTCACGGTGACGTGGTGGTCACGGTTGAAGACACGGTCCCAAGTCAGCGTGTTGTTGAGGTTCCAGTCAAAGGTCTTTGCCATCTCGCGGTCAGCACCACGGGTCGACGGCGTGCTGTTGGGCAGTTCGGCCGACATGAAATAACGGTTGTAGAACCACTGGAAACGCGGTGCGATATTGAACGAATAGGTGAAACCATAAGGCAGTTTGACCTGTGCGTTGTAGATGACATTGAGGGTGGTGTATCCCTTCTCCAAGTCGATATACTGCCGGTCGAAATGATAATTGTAACCGCCATTGGTGGGGTTTCCGCTCCGCGGATACTGATTCTCGCTGCCGTCCTCATTGTACCTTTGTGCATACGGCGACTCACGCAACTGGTCGGCATCCCAGGAGTTGCCTGCGCCAAAAGGAACGGCTGCCGACTCGTCGGAACGATCCTGGAAGTTGGCACTCAGTCCCATTGACAACCAGCCGGTGATGTCGGTGTTGAGCTTGAGGTTGGCACGGTAAGCACTGTAGGTGTCGCCCTGCACGGCTCCCTGATTTCTCAGATAACCGAAGCTGGCATAGTAGTTGACTCTCTCACCGGCGCCTGATACGCTGGCATTGTAATCCTGCAGGAATCCTGTACGGAAAGTGGCGTCTTCCCAGTCGTATGTCTTGCCGTCGATGAAATTCTGAAGGACAAGGGCGGCATCAGCGTCAAGCCCGAGACGGCGGCCATAGAGCGAACGCAGGCTCTCGCCTTCCTGCAGTGTCTTGGCTCCTATCGTTGCCCACTGGTCAGTGGTGAGACCGAACCCGGAGGCCCGCTCGTAACTGTCATAATAACCTTCTGGCACCTTGCTGTCCTTACTGTAGTAACCCCATGTGCCGTCGGCGCGATAACCGTAAGTCTGGGCCTTGAACCAGTCCTCACGGTAACGGGTATACTCATCGGCATTCATCATCTTACGATACTGAGCCTTCGTATTGGCGCCGAGAGTAGCACTGACATTGATGGTCGGCTTGCCTTGTTTGCCTTTCTTTGTGGTGATGATAATGACACCACTGGCGGCCTTGGCACCATAGATGGCAGCTGAAGAAGCATCCTTCAACACGTCAATCTGTGCGATATCATCAGGATTGATCTCCGACAGCTCACCGTTGAACTGCATGCCATCAAGGACGATGAGCGGGGAATTGTGAGATCCTGAAGTATAAAGAGAGTTCTGACCACGAAGCTGGATGGAGCCACCGCCTTTAGCAGAGGTGTCAATACCAATCTGAAGGCCTGGCGTACCACGCAGGATATCCTGTACGTTGTTCGGGTTCTGATCCTGAATCTTACTCGGATCGATCTGGACAACGGAGCCTGTCAAATCTTTCTTACGCATGGTACCGTAACCCACGACCACCACGTCATTGAGCGTCTTCGAGTCCTCCTTCAACTGAATATTCATGTCTGGACCGGCATTGACAGTCAGCGTCTGGTAACCAATATAAGACACCTCTAACCTTGCACCCCTAGGGGCCCTAAGGGTGAAGTTACCATCAAGGTCAGTGACGGTAGCTGTCTTTGTGCCCACAACACGGACAGTAGCACCGATGACGGGTTCACCAGTGCTGTCAAGTACCTTACCATGAATGGAATTAGCCTGTCGAACTTCCTCAGGAGAAGGAGTTTCAGATGCTGAAAGCGGACAGGATCCGCCAAACATGGCTACTAATGCTAACGTCGCCGCTGTCTGAAACGGAGAACGATGTTGAATTTGCT
>CALJCU010000357.1 GCA_938023885.1 uncultured Prevotella sp.
TGGCTCAATACAAGCGTCGGCTTGTTGACATTGGCTATGACATTAGCTATCGTGAATGTCTTACCAGACCCTGTCACACCTAAGAGCACCTGAGCCTTGTCTCCTCGCTCAACACCTTCTGTAAGTTGCGCGATAGCCTGTGGCTGATCGCCCGTCGGCTTATATTTGGATGATATTTGAAACTTCATAGATGACAAAGTTAGTTATTTTATATCAGTTGTGGACGATAAAACTCGTAATTTTACTAAAAAAACACATTCTTCTTTGGTTTGGTTGATTATTCTGTGTAAATTTGCAAGTCCATATATCAAAGTTGTATGAGAAAACAAGCTATAGCGGCTCTTCTTCCGTTGCTTCTCCTTAGTGGATGCGCCAAGGAGTTCAACAATGTGTATAAGTCACAAGACTACAAATATAAGTACGAATATGCCAAGGAAAGTTTTGCCTTAGGCAAGTATCAGCGTGCAGTAACGCTTCTTCAGGACCTTATTATCCCGGAGAAGGGCAGTCAGGATGCTCAAGAGTGCTTGTATATGTTGGGTATGGCTGAATATAAGAACATGGACTATGAGACGGCCTCAGAGACTTTCAAAAAGTATGTTAAGTCGTATCCCCGCGGCGAATATGCAGAGATTGCTGAATATTATGTGGCTCAGAGCCTCTTTATGAGTACGCCGGAACCAAGACTGGATCAGACGGAGACGGTCAATGCCATCAATGCTTTTCAGGAATATCTTGACCTCTATCCGGATGCTAAATACAAAGAGGATGCTCAGAATAAGCTGTTTGCTCTTCAGGATAAGCTCGTGAAGAAGGAACTTTATTCCGCTGAGTTGTATTACAATCTCGGTACTTATTTTGGCAATTGTATGGGTGATGATGGCGGCAATAATTATGAAGCCTGCATCGTCACTTCGCAGAATGCACTGAAGGACTATCCTTATACGAAGCTACGTGAGAATTTCGCAACGCTGATCATGAAGAGCAAGTTTCATCTTGCTGAGCAGAGTGTGGAGTCAAAGAAGATGGAGCGTTATCAGGATGCTGAGGATGAATGTTATGGTTTTATCAATGAGTATCCTGATTCAAAAGAGAAGAAGATTGCAGAGGATTATATTGTTAGGTGCAAGAAAGTCACGGCAAACACGAAGGATTAAAATTATAATAAAAAATTATAATAAAATAATACTATTTTAATATAAAGATGGATTACAGAAAATCAAAGGCTCCGGTGAACACCGTTACACGTAACATCATGGATCTGTGCAAAGACACCGGCAATATCTATGAGAGTGTGGTGATCATTGGTAAGCGTGCTAACCAGATTGCTGTGGAAATCAAGGCTGATCTGAGCAAGAAACTTCAGGAGTTTGCTTCTTACAATGATTCACTGGAAGAGGTCTTCGAGAACCGTGAGCAGATTGAAATCAGCCGCTATTACGAGAAGTTGCCAAAGCCGTCGTTGTTGGCAACACAGGAGTTTATCGAAGGTAATGTGTATTGGAGAGATCCTTCGAAGACTGCGGAGGAGAACGACGATAATGACTTGTAAACGATGATACAGCGTAAGCAAACCGTTTATCTGCTGTTGGCCTTGGCAGCTCTGATCGTTTGTCTGTGCCTGCCTGTCGGCAGGCTCACAGGCAATTCTTTGGGTGCCACAGCTTCAGTATATAATATTGGTATCTATGCGCAGGACAAGCTTGCGGCTCATCCATTGCTGTTCGTGGATATCGTCATCGTGGCCTCGCTCACTTTGATAGATATCTTCCTGTACAATAGGCGTAAGCTGCAGATGGGTATTTGTGTGGCCAATGTTATCCTCTGTCTGGCTTGGTACGCCTACTATGCTTTCATGGCGCTGGACGGCTTTAAGTCTTTAGGAACGTTTTCTATGTCTTTCGCTGCCTGTCTGCCTTTTGTTGCAATCGTCTTGTTCATACTTGCACGTAAAGGCATTAAGGCTGATGAGAATCTCCTGAAATCAATGGACAGAATCCGATAGAAGCATCCTTGATTTGCGGTTTAATATTAGCCGAATTAGGCCGGTTATGATAAACAGGTGTATTCGCCACCTACACCTTTACTTTCGCAGAAGAAAGAAGAATTTAGAGATCACCCATTTCTTAAACTCTTGATACGCTGTTCTTCAGAAAGTCGACAGATAAGAAGGCGACCGTCATGTTCGGCTACAATAAAGTCGGATAAGCCTTGAATGATGACTTGTTTCTCTTGAGACGTATGAATGATACAGTCATGCGTATCGAAGACCTTAACATTTTGACCTATGCATGTATTGCCATTCAAATCATGCTTTGTCTGAGTCAGCAAAGATCCCCAGGTACCAAGGTCACTCCAACCAAAGTTTGCTGGATAAACAAAAATCTCTTCCGCTTTTTCCATAACAGCATAGTCTATGGAAATATTCTCGCAATCGTTGTAACATTTATCTATGGTTTCCTGTTCTTTGTCCGTACCGTAAACGTCCTGCATGCGTTCAAAGATATTGTTGACTCTGGGTGCATAGATTCGCAATGCGTTGACAATGGTTTCGACATTCCAAATAAATATACCTGAGTTCCAATAATAATTGTTCATTCCCATGTATTGCCGGGCTTTCTCCAAGTCTGGCTTCTCATGGAAGGCGTTAACACGGTATATCTCCTTGTTTCTTAATGTATTGGAAGACAGATCGGCTTCAATATAACCATATCCTGTCTCTGGTCTTGTCACTTTCATGCCCAATGTGACAATAGCATCAGACTCTTGTGTCAGAGCCAATGCACCCTTGATAACACGCTTGAACTCAGTAGTATCTGTAATGATATGATCGCTTGGAGAGACAACAATATTGGCCTGGGGATCTGTCTTTTTGATACGCCAACTGACATAAGCAATACATGGAGCAGTGTTTCTTCTACAAGGTTCAAGAAGAATATGACTTGCCTTTACCGCCGGTAACTGCTCCTCGACAATATGCTGATATCGCTTGTTTGTTACAATCCATACATTCTCGTCGGGACAGATATCATGAAAGCGGTCATAAGTCATTTGGATGAGTGTTCGTCCCATTCCCAGCACATCAATGAACTGTTTTGGGGTTTCTTCTGTGCTCATCGGCCAAAACCGGCTCCCCACTCCACCTGCCATAATGACTAAATGGTTGTGATTGTTTGTCATAAATAGATTACTTAAAATAATTATTGGTGCAAAAATAAAAAAAGTATATCACATAAACGAATTTTCCAAGGAAAAAGTATACCTTTGGCATGAATTTAGTTACGCCATAAGACAACAAATAATAATTGCACGAATAATAATCGAAGAAGATGTTATTACAGTATATAATCGTTAGTATCATCTGAAGTTCTGCAAGGTGTTGCCTGCAGGAAAAGTGCTTCAGATCTTGAAAGCTGATGAGAAATTCCATAGAAGGGTTTTCAAAAAAATGGTTCATCAGAGACCTTAGGGTCTCTGGCTT
>CALJCU010000358.1 GCA_938023885.1 uncultured Prevotella sp.
GACCTTCTGCGGCATTGACTGGAGTGTGAACCGTTACCTCACACTAAAAGGACAGGTTCGCAACGTGCTCAACCAGAAAGGTGTGCAGGGCAGCCTCGTAGGCGGCGAGCAGATCACCGATGAGAGCCAGATGATTGGCAAGGGCTTTGTAGCCGAGCAGATCCGCCCGCGCTGCGTGGAGGTTTCCGCAAGTTTCAACTTCTAAATAGACGTAGACTTTATTAATAGATGTCTATTAAAAATAATTGTTTTCAGGAACACTAACAACGTAAATATCCACAATTTAAACGCAAAAAACTATGAAAAAGGTATTTTTAATGATGATGCTCGTCATGCTGACGGCAGTAAGTGCTTTTGCACAGAGTGACAACAAGGCCGACAAGACCGGAGAGGACTTCTTCCTCGGTAAGTGGGAACTGCTCGTCGAGGGTCTGCCCACAGGTGACGCTAAGATGCTTCTCGTGGTCGAGAAGACTGAGGATGGGAAGTACAAAGGCACTATCGGCGGCACAGACGGCAGCGCTACTTCACCGCTGACGAAGATTGTCATCGAGCCCAAGACCTTGACAGTCAACTTCAACGGCCAGGGCTATGACGTGCCTCTCTATCTCGACAAAGAGAAGGACGGTACGGTATCCGGTTCCATGAACGACATGTTTGACGTTACCGGAAAACGTTTCGTAGAACAGAAGAAATAACTATCTCTTTTACCACAGCCCCCCCCTCAAAGGGGGGCCCTTTCTCCCAAACAGAAACCACCATGAAAGATCATCTCTTTCAACTTAACAAGCATATTCTTGCTTTCGTTGCTTGTGCCTTCAGCATACTTCCCACAGAAGCCGTTGAAAACAACTGGCTTCACGCCACGTTTTTCTCCCCGATAGCTTTCCGGACACCGGCAACAGAATATGCGCCCTTCACACGTTGGTGGTGGCCGGGCAATGATGTCACGCCAGCGGAACTTGAAAGAGAGATCAGTCTCTTTGCCTCCTGGCATCTCGGTGGCATAGAGATTCAGCCCATGTCGCTTGTCATGCCTTGTAAAGGCAAAGGCAGGGCTGACCGTATCATGAGCTTCGACACCCCAAGTTATTATCATAACCTCTCTGTTGTGATGAATGCTGCACAGCAGAAAGGGCTCACCGTGGACCTCACCGACGGCTCGGGATGGCCGGCCGGAGGGGCACACATCTCTGAACAGGAAAACAACCAGACACTGGAAGTGGGCATCAGTAACCTTCTGCCCGGGCAGGACAATAACATCACTGTCCCGCGTGCACAGAAAGGCGACCGTCCTTCAGCTAAACTCATAGCTGTGCTCACAGCCAAGATGACCGGCACAGAAGGTTCAACCGTATTACTCGATAAATCCAGTGTTAAGAATATAACCTCAAAGGTAAAAGACGGCAAGGTAAGCCTTTCCGTGAAAGACAAAGGATACAAGCTTCTTGCCTTCTGGCAGATGGCTGACATGGAGCACCCGATGCTCATGGCCAGTCGCGATGCCGGCTTCGCCATGAACCATTTCGATTCGACCATTGTAGCAAAGAACTATGACCATTTCCTCGGCGCACGCACCGGGCTCCGGCCCTTTATGGGTAAGACGCTACGCGCCTTGTTCAACGACAGTTATGAGTTTCGTGCCGACCGTCACTTCTCTGACGACTTCATCGCTACCTTCAAGCAGAACCGCAGCTATGACCCTACCCCATTTCTGCCAGCCAACATCTGGTACGGCTATAATAATATGTATGAGCGCATGGCCGAACCCGGACAGCTTCCTCTCTTCGGCTTCGACGATCAGGACTGGCGGCTGCGCTACGATTTTGACCTTACACTCAGTGACCTGTTGCGCAAGCATTTTCTCTTAGGCTCCAGGCACTGGCTTGAGAGTCGTGGCATGCTTCACCGCACCCAGACCTATGGCCTTAACATGGATATGATGGGAGCAGCAGGCGACGCTTCCATCCCCGAGATGGAGACCTTGATCTTTGCCAAGGGATGTGAAAGCGGATTCAAAATTATCTCCTCTGGCGCTCATCTGTATAATCGTCCCATCGTGAGTTGTGAGACAGCCGTTTTCTTCGGACGCGCTTTCCTCTCCACGCCACAAAAGCTCAAGATGACGGTCGACAAAGTGCTCACGAGCGGTGCCAACCAGATTATTTGGCATGGTACGCCATACAGTTACTTCCCGGACGGTTACCCCAAGGAAGGCTGGTACCCGTTCTTCAACAGTGCCCTCGGCGTGAACTTCGCCACGTTCTTCAGTGAGAAGAACCTCTTCTGGCCCGAGTTTCGCGACATCAATATTTATGCGCAGCGTGCCCAGTATCTGATGCGCTGTGGCAAGCCACAAGCCGACATGCTCATCTATTATCCATTCCTGAAGTTCCCGGAGAACGTCTACAATCCCAAGGAGCTGCTTATCAGCGGTTACCTCCCCGGTGTAGAACCGGAACTGACAAAAGATGACAGCCGGCCTTTCAACTCGGACACGGAGACCAATTGGATGCAGCAGATATGGTCACTCATCAACGGGCTCAACGCCATGGGCATCACCTGGGACTGGGTCAACGACGAGTCGCTGCAACAAGCTGCCGTCCATGCAGACAACAGTATTGACATCCGCGGAAACCATTATCAGGCTCTTATCCTGCACCATGTGCCTTACATGCAGACAGCTACTGCACATGCAATAAAAGATCTGGCAACAAAAGGGGCAAGAATCATGACTTTCGGTGATCTGCCGCAGAGCCAGCCTTCCTATCACAACTGGCAGGAGGCGGATGCTGATGTACAACGGACGATGATGCAACTCTCCGCCTGCAAGACAGTAACTTCTGACCCCAACACGATCTCTACCATCAATATTCCTTTAGAGACGGTAAACGGGCACAACTGCTTCAAACAGATAAGACGCGTCAACGGGGACGGATCAATCATTCAGATGTACTGGAACGAGAGCTATCAATGGCACAAACTGACCGTAAAAGACCATAGGAATTATAAATATCACTACTGGCTGAATGCCGAGGATGGGAATGCACAACTGGCCTTGACGAATACGGACAGCCGATTTCAGAAGGACCTTGCCCCTCTTGCAACAACATTCCTCTATTGTTCCAATAAGCCCATTGTCCTCACAAAGACAGAGGAAGACCATCATAATGCCAATAAGTCCGACTTCCGTCCCGACCGTGCCAAGTTCATGATGGAGTTAGGACAATGGACCATCAGCACGGACAGTACAATTCGTGAGAATCAGGACCTGTATGACTGGCGTACCGACAGTCTGCTGCGTTATAGCGACCAGCCTTGCACCTACTCGGTACTCACAAAGATCAGGCGTCGTCCCGGCAAGCATTATTTCATCGACCTTGGACGTGCCTACTATGTAGCCTCACTTTCCGTCAACGGGTATGAGGTGGGCAAGCGGCTCTTCACCCCTTTTCTCTTCGACATCACCCGTTATCTCCATCACCGGCACAATCTCATCACGGTAAGAATCAAGCCCTCGATGTACAATGCCTTGGTCAAGCGTGGCCTCGACGGCAACCGACTGTTCAAGTCACTCAAGAACACGGGGCTTGCCGCAGAAGGATTGGCAGGACCAGTCAGAATATACGAACAATAACTTCAATATTTGATAATCATCCTTTGAAAAATAAATAACAGAACAAATAAGTAACAGAACAAATGAAAGCGAGAACCATTCTTGGTGCAACATTCGCATCATTAACACTCATGGCGACAGCTCAGACTTCTGTCAAGAGCATTGTCAGAGCCATGACGTTGGAGGAGAAACTAGACTTCATACACGGTACCGGCATGCTCATCAGCGACGGCAACGGCCCTGTGGTAGGGAGTGTAGGCGGCATCGTGCCCGGTGCTGCCGGCACCACATTTGCCATTCCCCGTCTCGGTATCCCGGCTATCATCATGGCCGACGGCCCTGCGGGACTGCGTATCGACACCCTTCGCGCAGGTGACAGTCACCGTTACTACACCACGGCCTTCCCTACAGGCACCATCCTTGCTTCTACCTGGAACCCGGAGCTTGCCTATGAAATGGGCAAAGCCATGGGCGAGGAGGTGAAAGCCTACGGCATCGACATTCTCCTGGCACCCGCCATCAACATCCAGCGCAATCCACTCTGCGGACGCAACTACGAATATTACTCCGAGGACCCGATGGTCGCCGGGGTGATGGGAGCAGCCTTCATCAAAGGAGCCCAAAGCAACGGCATTGGCGTGAGTCTGAAACATTTCGCCGCCAACAACCAGGAGACGAGCCGTGCATCCATCAACGAGCTTATCTCCAAGAGAGCTCTACGTGAGATCTTCCTCCGTGGCTTCGAGATTGCCGTCAAGGAGGCGCAACCCTGGACAGTGATGAGTGCATACAACAAGATTAACGGAACTTACTGCTCCGAGAGTCCCTGGCTGCTCACCGGCGTGCTGCGCAATGAGTGGGGCTTCAAAGGCATGGTGATGACCGACTGGTTCTCCGGACGCAACTATGCAGCCCAGCTCAAGGCCGGAAACGATCTGCTCATGCCCGGACGAAAAGCCGAGATAAAGAAGATAAAGGCTGCCATGGAGAAAGGAGAGATCACCGAAGCTGACATCGACAAGAATGTGGAGCGCATCCTGGAGCTCGTCATCAAATGTCCTACCTATAAAAAGATTGCTGCTACGAACAATCCCGACCTGAAAGCGCATGCCTTGATGGCACGGAAGATTGCAGAGGAGGGTATCGTGTTGCTTAAGAACGACGACAACACCCTCCCGCTGACCGAAGAGGCTGTGACCGTCTTGGGCGATGCTTCCTACAACACTTATATCGGTGGTACCGGCAGCGGTGAGGTAGCTAAGGCCTATTCTGTCTCCGTGGCGCAAGGACTGAAGAATGCAGGCTTTGACATTGATAATCAACTTACTAATACATACGAAGAGTTTATCGCTAATGCCAAGCTCCATCAGCCCAAACGGCAGAACATCCTCCAAAAGATCAATAACCTGCCGGAGAAGACTTGGACAGACGACGAGCTCACGGAAATGGCCAAGAAGTCACAGGCTGCTGTCATCACCATCGGACGCAATGCCGGTGAAGGCAGTGACCGCAAAGAGAATACTGATTATGAACTGAGTAAGGAAGAGCAAAGCCTTATCAGGCAGACGGCCCGTGCTTTCCATGCACAGAACAAGAAAGTCATCGTCGTACTGAACATCGACGGTGTGGTGGATGTCGCTTCCTGGCGAAACAATGCCGATGCCATCATCCTCACTTGGCTTCCTGGCCAGGAAGCAGGCAATGCCCTGGCTTCGGTCATCAACGGTAAGACAAATCCCTCAGGCCATCTTGCTCAGACCTTCCCCATGCGTTATGCTGATGTGCCTTCTGCCAAGACTTTCCCAGGCTTACCGGTAAGTTATCCCGACAGTGTGGAATACAACGAGGGGGTGTATGTCGGTTACAGATACTATAACACGAAACACATCGCCACTGCTTATCCTTTCGGCTATGGACTGAGCTATACGCAGTTCTCTATGTCTGGACTGAAACTGGACAGCAAGACTTTCAACCCGAATCTCACGGCTACTGTCACCGTTACCAATACGGGCTCTCGTCCGGGCAGGCAGGTGGTACAGCTCTATCTCTCTGCCCCGTCGAAAACAATGGACAAGCCGGAAGAGGAACTGAAAGGTTTTGTGAAGACCCGTCTGCTGAAGCCCGGAGAAAAACAGACTGTTTCCTTCACGCTTTATCCGCGCAGCCTCGCCTCCTATTCAGAGAAAGACAACTGTTGGATCGCCGAGCCCGGTCGCTACACCGTGAAAATTGGTGATTCGAGCACACGCATCCTTCAGCAGACATCGTTCACACTGAAGAAGACATTGAAAACTAACTAAGGTATTGTTTGCAGGGCACGCACCCTGCAAACAAATAACAATAAAATGTATGAAAAAGCTGAATGTTTTTCTTACGGGTGCTACAGGCCACATGGGTCTGCAAGGTCTGAAGCAACTCGTCAAGCATCTTGACCAATATAATATCAAACTGCTCATACTACCTACTGAGCGCGACCGCCAGATCATCGCTCCCTATGAGAAGATGGATGGTATCACGGTGGTCTACGGCGACCTGACCAACTACGACGACGTATTGAACTGTGTCAACGGCTCTGACATCGTGCTGCATGTCGGTGGCATGGTGTCGCCCGCAGCAGACTACAAGCCCAAGGCGACACTGAAAGTGAACGTCAGTGCAGTAAAGAATATCATCAGCGCCATCAAAGCCCAGCCTGAACCCGATAAGGTGAAGCTGGTTTATATCGGCACAGTAGCCGAGACGGGCGGACGCAATGCGCCCATCCACTGGGGACGCACAGGTGATCCTATCAAGATAAGTGTCTACGACTTCTATGCGCTCTCCAAGGTCATGGCAGAGCACTTGGTCATCGAGTCGGGACTGAAATACTGGGTGTCGATGCGACAGACAGGTATTCTCTATCCGGAGATGCTCAACAACCTCGACCCCATCATGTTCCATGAGCCGCTGAACGGTGTCTTTGAGTGGGTGACGACAGAGGACTCCGGCCGACTGCTTGCCAACGTTTGTGACCCAAACGTCTCAGAGGAGTTCTGGTGTCATGTCTACAACATTGGCGGCGGCGAGAAATACCGTACTGTCAACTGGGAATTCATGAACATGTGTTTCGGCGCCCTTGGCATGAGTACGGTTGACAAGATCTTCGAGCCCTGCTGGTTCGCTACCCGTAACTTCCATGGACAGTGGTATGCCGACTCCGATAAGCTCAACGACTTCCTCCACTTCCGCACCGGCAATGTACAAGACTTCGTAAAACTGATGAAGGAGAAAGCACCGGCAAGCACGAAGATGGCTCGTTTCGTCCCGTCTTACATCATTAAGAACTTCGTATTCAAACCCGTAGCCAACAAGCCTTTCGGCACGCTCTTCTGGATGAAGAACAATGTGGAAGGACGCATCCACGCCTTCTTCGGTAGCAAGGAGGCATGGGAGCAGATTCCCGGATGGGATAAGTTCAAGCTCGAGCAGCCAACAAAGACGGTTACGCTCCTCGACCACGGCTACGATGAGAGCAAGCCGGAGAACGAGCTGGATATTGAGGATATGAGGCAGGCAGCCCGTTTCCGTGGCGGTGAGTGTCTCTCTACCACAATGACCAAAGGTGACCTGAGCACAAAACTCACATGGTGCACGGCTCAAGGCGAGGTTTTCGAAGCCTCCCCTGCCCTCATTCTTCTCGGCGGTCACTGGAGTCCGAAGAGCTTGCCGCTGCCCTGGAACTATGATGAGGAAGCCCGTGTCAATCCCTTCTTCGCACAGGTCTGGTATCCGCATCACGACAAAGTTGAGCACAATGTCTACGATGAGCGCATCCTTAAAGATAAAAGTTACGCTGCAACTTAAACCGAACGACCATGCGACATCAGCCATCTTGCGTTACAATATGACCCATATTGCAACGCAATTGCATTGAGATTGTAATCGGACATCTTATGACCGTTCTGCATTATCACCCATTCATAAAATCATTACCTATGAGAACAACTTTCTTTTTATGTTTTTTCCTTGCGTTGTCGACACTTGCCGGCACCGCATCTGAGGTGAATCCCGAACTGCAACAGAAGCGATGGCGCGCCTATTGGATTGCCGCTCCAGGCGCATCGCCCCAAGGATACGGTGTTTATCACTTCCGTAAGCAACTCCATTTGGCCGAAAAGCCCGGACATTATCGCGTACATGTCTCGGCAGACAACCGTTATCAGCTGTTTGTCAACGGCACGATGGTGTCCTTGGGACCGGCACAGAGCGACCTGCTTCACTGGAACTATGAGACCGTAGAAATTGCCCCTTGGCTGCAAAGTGGCGATAACACGATAGCTGCCACGGTGTGGAACTACGGCACAGACGGTCCGTTGGCCCAGATTTCACTGCGCACGGCATTCATTCTTCAGGGCGACACCCAAGAAGAGGCTGCCGTGAACACCAATCCTTCGTGGCTCGTGACCGAAGATAAAGGCTGCCAAGCACTGAAACCCACCGTGCTGGGTTATTTCGTTGCGCCTTATGGCGAAGTCATCGACATGACCAAGGCCGAGAAAGGCTGGCAGTTGAACGGCTATGATGCCACGGGGTGGAAGCCGGCGGAACCCATCATGGCCGGTTCTCCCAAGGGCTTCATGGCTACCGATGGCACAGGTTGGATGCTTGTTCCCTCACCGTTGCCGCAGATGGAACGCTCGTTGCAACGCTTGTCGGCTGTAAGGAAGGCCGAAGGTGTGAGGGTGACGAAGGCATTCCTCTTGGGAAAGGCTCCCATTACCATTCCGTCGCACACGCGTGCCGTCATTCTTTTCGACAACAGACAGAACACCAATGCCTATGTTCATTTGGATTTCAGCAAAGGAAAGCAGGCCACGATGGCACTCACCTATGCCGAGTCGCTCTATGACAGGAAGACAATGGAGAAAGGCGACCGCAATGCCGTTGAAGGGAAAGTCATTTTCGGCGTGAAAGACAGCATCATTGCGGCCGGAGATGAGCAGGCATCGTATGCATCGCTCAATTGGAAGACCTTCCGCTACCTGCAGTTGAGCGTCGAGACCCAAGAACAGCCCCTCGTTCTCAACGACCTTTACGGCATATATACAGGCTTTCCGTTCCAAAGGAGGGCCACCTTCGCTTCTTCCAGCCCCACATTGGCGAAGATGTTTGATATCGGTTGGCACACGGCAAGGCTCTGTGCGATGGAAACCTACATGGATTGTCCATATTATGAACGGCTGCAATATCTCGGAGATACGCGCCTGCAGATGCTCGTTTCTTATTATAATACGGGCAATGACACGCTTGCCCGCAAAGCCATCTGCGACATTGATAACTCCCGTCTTGCCGAAGGTGTAACCGAAGGACGCTATCCTGCGCGAGGAACGAACGTCATTTCGCCTTTTTCGCTCATGTGGATCGGTATGCTGCATGACTATTATATGTATCGCCCCGACAGTGCTTTCGTCAGTCAACACCTGCCGGGAATGCGCCAAGTGCTCTCGTTCTTCATGCAACACACAGAGACGGCTCTCTGAAAAGCCTTCCTTATTGGAACTTCATAGATTGGGTGGAGCGTCAACGCCAATGGAAGATGGGTGTTCCGCCAAAAGGGAAAGACGGTTGCTCGGCCATTCTCGACCTGCTCCTGCTGCGTGCCTATCAATGGGCAACCGAATTGGAGGCCCATCTCGGCAATCAGGGCATGGCTGATGGCTATCGACAGCGTGCCGATATACTGGCAAATACGATTCAATGCAAGTATTGGGATACCGACAAACAGTGTTATGCGGACGTCAGCAATAAGAAATACTTCTCGCAACACGCACAGGCACTCGCCATTCTCTGTGGTTTGGTAAAAGGAAATCAGGCAGAACGATTGGCCGAACGCATGCTGAGCGACTCCACTATGGCAGAAGCAAGTATCTATTTTAAGTATTATGTCAACCGCGCTCTTGTTAAAGCTGGGCTTGGCGATACCTATCTTGACCAGCTCGGTATATGGTATGACTACATGAAACTCGGAATGACGACATGGGGTGAAGACTCCAAATTGATGAATACCCGCAGCGACTGCCATGCCTGGAGTGCCAGTCCTAACATCGAACTCATCCGTACTGTCCTCGGCATCGACACGGACGCTCCCGGCTTTGCCCGCGTATGCATCGAGCCCCATTTGGGCAAACTCACCGAGGCTTCCGGTGCCATGCCCCACCCGCTCGGGCTTATCCATGTGGAATACAAAAAGAAAGGCAAGACATGGACGGCAAGAATCGTTCTGCCACAAGGTCTCAACGGCATCTTGATTTGGCAAGGAAAGAAAATAAATCTCGTATCAGGTGAAAACAAAATCAAAAAAAAAATGAAGCATAATAATATCTTCAGCCACATCCTTGTTAATATCAGCTATGAATATCCATGCCCAGTCACCGCTGGTGCGTACCCACATTGTTCATCTGATAGACACACCAAACAAAGATAAAATATTGTTCTGGGACGGATTCTTCTCAAAGTTTCTTTATAACTTTGCAAAGTAAGAACTAAGACGGAAACGCATATGACAACAAAGAAACTCCTGACACTGACCTTCTGCTGCTTGACGTTGACCGTCAGTGGACAAAACCCACGTTTCAAAGAAGAGGCAAAGAATCTCTGCAACCAGTTGACCCTTGACGAGAAGGTCTCACTGATGATGGATAACTCACCGGCTATTCCCCGCCTCGGCATCCCCCCCTTTCAGTGGTGGAGCGAGGCTCTGCACGGTGTAGCCCGCAACGGGTTGGCAACGGTCTTTCCACAGACCATCGGGATGGCGGCCTCTTTCGACCCGGTATTGTTGCAACAGGTCTATACAGCAGTGAGCGATGAGGCACGGGCTAAGGCTGAACAGGCTCGCCGCTCAGGAAACGTCAAGCGTTATCAAGGACTATCGTTTTGGACTCCTAATATCAATATCTTCCGCGATCCGCGTTGGGGACGAGGCCAGGAGACCTACGGAGAAGACCCTTACCTGACTTCTCAGATGGGACTCTCCGTGGTGCGTGGCCTTCAAGGATCCGAGGATGCTCCTTACCGCAAGCTCCTCGCCTGTGCCAAGCACTTCGCCGTACACAGTGGTCCGGAGAGTCTCCGGCATCAGATGAATATCGAAGATTTGAGTCCCCGCGACCTGTGGGAGACTTATCTTCCTGCTTTCAAGACGCTCGTTGAGCAAGGTCATGTGGCTGAGGTGATGTGTGCCTACCAGCGCTTCGACGGTCAGCCATGTTGCGGCTCTAACCGATTGCTTGAACAGATTCTGCATCAGGAATGGCATTTCCCTGGACTCGTGGTCAGCGACTGCGGCGCCATCAGCGACTTCTGGGAGCCTGGACGCCACGGCGTCTCCCCAGATGCCGCGCATGCAGCAGCAAAGGCTGTGCGAGCCGGAACGGATGTGGAATGCGGAAGCAACTATACGAACCTCAGTGATGCCGTGAAGAACGAACTCGTCAGGAAGGCTGACATCGACAGCAGTGTAGTCCGACTGCTTACCGCCCGTCTGTCCTTGGGTGACATCGACACCACGGCACAGGTAGCGTGGCGCGACATCCCCGCCTCCGTCGTCGACAATGCAGCCCACCGCGACTTGGCCTTACAGATGGCACGCGAGAGCATCGTGCTCTTACAGAATAAGAGAAACACCCTTCCGTTGTCTCCACGCATGAAGATTCTTGTCGTCGGTGATAATGCCACCGATTCAACGATGCAATGGGGCAACTACAATGGTACACCGTCTCATACTACCACGATTCTGCAAGGCATCAAGGCTTTAGATCCCAACATCGAGTTTATCAGTGGATGTGGTCTGCTCCGCAACGAAGTGTTCCAAAGCAGAATGGACGAGATGACTTACGGCAATGGATTAAAAGGCATGAAGGCCACCTATTGGAACAACGAAGACCTTGACGGAGACTCCGTGGCAACACAATGCTTCACCCAGCCTATTCGTCAGGACAACGGAGGTGCCACTGTCTTTGCACAGGGTGTCAATCTCACACATTTCTCTGCCCGTTACAAAGGGACGCTCCATGCTCAGGCAACGGAAGACTTTCTCGTTCGTATCAGTGGAGATGACGGCATCCGTCTTGCTATCAACGGACAAAGGGTCGTCTCGAAATGGAACAACAAAGGAAAGACGCAAACGGCTGAATACACCTTGCACACGGAAAAGGGGAAAGACTATGCCGTCGTAGCAGAGTATAAACAACAGGAAGGCCCTGCCACATTCCATTTCGACATTGCCAAGCGCCTGCCGCTTGACATGGAAGCCGTGCTGCAGAAAGCCCGTCAGGCTGATGTCATCATCTTTGTGGGTGGTCTCTCCCCACGGTTGGAAGGTGAAGAAATGAAAATCGATGCTCCGGGATTCAAGGGTGGAGACCGCACGAGCATCGAACTGCCTCAGGCGCAACGCGAAGCCATTCAAGCCCTCGCCTCGACGGGAAAGCCTGTTGTCATGGTCAACTGCTCCGGTAGCGCCGTGGCCCTTGCCCCGGAGAGTGAGCGTTGCAGCGCCATCCTCCAGGCGTGGTATCCCGGGGAGGAAGGTGGTCGTGCTGTAGCAGAGGTACTCTTCGGGAAAGTCAATCCTTCCGGGAAGTTGCCTGTCACCTTCTATCATGAAGACAGTCAGTTACCCGACTTCACCAACTATAGTATGCAGGGACGTACCTATCGTTACTTCAAAGGAAAGCCATTGTTTGCCTTCGGATATGGACTGAGCTACACTACCTTCAAGGTCAGCAAGCCTGTATACCGCAACCACAGCATCAGTGTCACTGTCAGCAACACGGGAAAGAGGAGTGGTACTGAAACCATCCAACTCTATGCCAAACGCATTGCCGACACGGACGGCCCTATCAAAAGTCTGAGAGCTTTCCGGCGTGTCAGTCTTCGCCCCGAAGAAAAGAAGACCATCTCCTTTCCTTTGGACGGTGATGTGTTCACCTGTTGGGATGATTCCTCCAACACGATGCGCCCGCTCTATGGTCCTTACGAGTTCTTCGTAGGAACATCGAGCGATAACGGACAAAGCGTAAATGTCTTGGGTGAACAGCCTACATGCTCCCGGAAATAGCGGCAGAAAAAGAGCGGGCACAAGGTCTGCCCCTATGATATCACCGGATGCACTGGAAAACTTACTGGTTCTCACTGTCATCCCAAAACATAGGCTTGGCAAGAACCTGAGAAGCCGTCACGGAAGCGCCATCCGTCACATCCGTCTGTTCGTACTTGTCACCTTCCTTAAAGAATCCGGTCTTCGGCTGATTAGAGGCTGCCAGCATAGAAGACTGCTCGTCAATGATCTTGACGCGCGTTGTGGGAGTTGTATATACCTCTTTCATGATTTCTTAATTTTTATTACGTTTTCTCTATTTCGGGAGTTATACTGCTACCCTTCCTCCCTGCGGGGGAGAGAAGTGGGGAGAGACCTTTATTTTACAACGAACTTCTTGCCATTCTCTATGACCACACCCTTGTAGCTGCCGCTGACTCGCTGACCGGAAAGACTGTAACGGACGCCATGCCGAACCTTCTCTCCCACGGCCCTGCTGATGCCTGTCGTGGTACCGCCAAAGGCATAGAATGTCTTGGCAGAAGATGCATTTTGAATATAGATATAGCCCTTATAGGCAGGCAGTGTCTCACCGCTTGCAAGTGGATAAAAGCCACAGACATCACCTTGCTTGGCAAGGACATAATAGGTTTTGTCAGAGGTAACCTTATA
>CALJCU010000359.1 GCA_938023885.1 uncultured Prevotella sp.
GAAGGCGGCTACGATGCCTACATGGACGGAGTGGCATGACCAGCAAGTCAACGAGGTGAACCGCTATCGCCTGCACACTAACTTTTTTGCTTACGCCAACGAGACAGAGGCGAAGGAGGGTAATCTGGAGAAGTCGGCCAACTATCTCTCCCTTGAAGGTCTATGGAAATTCAACTGGGTCAAGGATGCCAATGAGCGTCCGCAGGACTTCTATAAGACCGACCTTGACGATGCTTCGTGGAAGACGATGAACATCCCCGGTATCTGGGAGCTCAACGGCTACGGAGACCCGGAATATGTGAACAGCGGCCTCGCCTGGCGCTACCAGTTTAAGGACAACAACGTCTACAAAGGCTGGAAGGCGGAGTATGCTCCTGAGAACGCCACGACGACGAGCGTGCCGGTAAAGGACAACCATGTGGGCTCTTATCGCCGTGTCATTGACCTCCCCGCTTCATGGAACGGCAAGCAGGTCATCGCCCACTTCGGCAGTGTCACGTCGAACATGTACCTCTTTGTCAACGGACAGTATGCCGGCTATACCGAGGACTCGAAAGTCGCCGCTGAGTTTGACATCACCAAATACCTCCATCCCGGCAAAAACCTCATCGCTTTCCAGACTTTCCGCTGGTGCGACGGCTCCATGGATGAGGACCAGGACTTCTGGCGTCTCTCCGGCGTGGCGCGTCAGTGCTACCTCTATGCTAAGGATGCGAAAGTGCAGATGGAGAATATCCGCATCACACCCGATCTGGAGAACGATTACAAAGACGGCGAACTGCTCGTCGATGCCTGGGTAAAGGGTAATCCCATCGTGGAGTACCGCTTGCTCAACGCCAATGGTACTGTCATAGCCAAACAGACCGCCGATTTCCGTGGCCGCACGGAGGGCACGGCACGTTTCATGGTGCGTAACGTGAAGAGATGGACAGCCGAGACACCTTACCTCTTCACCCTGGAGACCCTTGTGAAGGACCGTAAGGGCAACGTCGTAGAGGTCATTCCGCAGAAGGTAGGCTTCCGTAAGGTAGAAATAAGGAACAGTCAGCTTCTCGTAAATGGTCAGCCCGTGTACGTCAAAGGCGCGGACCGCCACGAGATGGATCCCGACGGTGGCTATGTCGTCACACCGGAGCGTATGATTCAGGATATCAAAATCATGAAGCGGCTCAACATCAATGCCGTGCGCACCTGCCACTATCCCGACGACCCGCGCTGGTACGACCTCTGCGACCGGTACGGCCTCTATGTCACGGCTGAGGCCAACCAGGAGAGCCATGCCTACGGATACAGCAACGACCAGTCGACACCACCTGCCCGGCCGGCTTTCGCCAGGCAGATCCTTGAGCGCAACCGGCACAATGTTGAGATGCAGTTCAATCATCCTTCCGTCATCGTCTGGAGCCTCGGTAACGAGACTGACAACAGTAACAACTTCCTCGCTGCCTACAACTGGATTAAAGGTCAGGACACATCCCGCCCCATACAGTACGAACGCGGACTTTATAGCGGTCCCTATGACTCTGACATCTTCTGCCCGATGTATGCCGAGGTTGACTACTGCGAGAAATACAGCAAGGACCCGCAGCAGACCCGCCCGCTCATTCAGTGCGAGTATAACCACACGATGGGCAACTCTGGCGGTAACCTCAAGGAATACTGGGACCTAGTCCGTAAGTATCCGAAGTTCCAGGGCGGCTATGACTGGGATTTCGTTGATCAGGGACTGCACCGCAAGCCTGACTTCAGGGTATTGCGCACTGTGGCCGACTATGATGCTGTCAGTGCCAGGTACGAACCGGGGACAGGTGGTATGCCACCACTCTACACCTATGGCGGTGACTATAACAAGACCGATGCGTCAGACAACTTCAACTGCAACGGCATCATCGGGCCTGACCGTCAGCTCAACCCGCATGCCCGTGAGTTGGCCTATGAGTATCAGAATATCTGGGTGAAGCCCGTGGATCTCTCCGAGGGTACCGTGTCTGTACACAATGAGTATTTCTTCCGTGACTTGAGCAACTACCGCATGGAGTGGGCATTGGTGAAGGACGGCAGGACCGTGCAGAACGGTACTGTTGACAACCTCAATGTTGCCCCGCAGCAGTCAGCGACGGTGAGGCTCCCTATTGACATCCCTGCTGACGGTGAGGTGATGCTCAACGTCGGCTTTAAGCTCAAGAGCGCAGAGCCCCTCATGGAGGCCGGCCAGACCGTAGCCTACGACCAGATAGCTGTCAACGAGGCCACCCCACACACGTATGTGGATGACGACTGCGACAACAAGATAAAGATTGACAATAAGAAGGATGCTCCACAGATCGTCATCTCTTCCGACAAGGTCTCTGTCGCCTTCGTCAAGACTACGGGTCTGCTTGCCAACTATACCGTTGACGGCCGGAACCTCTTGGGTGAGGGCGGTACGCTGAAGCCTAACTTCTGGCGCGCTGTGACCGACAATGATATGGGTGCCAACCTGCAGAACAAGCTCAAGGTCTGGCGCGACCCGAAGATGACACTTACAGCTCTCAATGCCGAGAAGGATAAAGAGAGTGATGGTACGGCGGCAAACGTCACGGCAACCTATGACATGCCGGAAGTTAATGCCAAGCTCACGGTTACGTATAAAGTCAATGGTGATGGTCTGATGGAAGTCACACAGACCATGACAAAGAACACACCGGACGCCAAGGCTCCGGACTTGCTGCGCTTCGGTATGGTGATGGACCTGCCTTATGGCATGGACAAGAGCCAGTGGTACGGCCGTGGCCCGATAGAAAACTACAGTGACCGTAAGCTCTCCGAGCCCATCGGTCTCTACTCGCTTACTGCCGACCAGCAGTTCTATCCTTACATGCGTCCGCAGGAGACAGGCACGAAGAGTGACATTCGCTGGTGGAAACAGACTGACGGCAACGGTCTTGGCCTGCAGATTGAGCCGGTAGGCACCTGGATGGATGCAGCAGCCCTCCATTATAACATCAAGGACCTCGACGAGGGGCTGGAGAAGCATCAGCGCCACTCTCCTGAAGTGCCAAAGAGCAAGTACACTGAATTCACCTTCGACCTCATCCAACAGGGTGTGGGCGGTACGAACAGTTGGGGTGCACTGCCGCTTGAGAAATACCGTGTGCATTTCGACGACCGCACGTTCCATTTTGTGATTAAGCCAGTGAAATGATAATAAAAAAAG
>CALJCU010000360.1 GCA_938023885.1 uncultured Prevotella sp.
TCACCTAACAAGAAGGGACTGTATCCTGTTGTGCTGCGTATCACCCAAGACCGAAGACAGAAAAAGGTACGAACCTCCCTTGAAGTGAAGAAAGCCGACTGGAATCAGAAAGCTAAGAACTACAAGCATTTTCGCTCATCTTGCCCTGACTACGTGAAACTTAATGATGTTCTTAAAGACATCGTTGATACCTATGAGAAGAAATACCGCAGTCTTGCTAAGACGGGACGAGCCTCGGCTCAGATCATTGTTTCCGAGATTAAGGAGGGAGAGGTGGACCATTCTTTCCTCCAATATGCCAAGGATCGCACTCAAGATCTCTATGATACAGGCAGCATACGTAACTGGAAAAAGTATAACGGCTTTTGCAATAAATTGGAATTGTTTCTTAAGAAACGGCGGCGGTCAGACCTGCTTTTCTCCGAGCTCACACCCGGGCTGCTGTCGAAATTCGATACCTTCCTCCATAAGTTGCCCAATGAGCGTAATCCGTCGCAGTTGTTACATCCAAATACAATACAAGTAGTCTTGAATATCTTCAAGACAATCGTTAACCGTGCCATCACCATTGATAACATGATGAAAAGTTTGAGGACAATCCGTTCTTGAAATTTAAGTATAAAGGCGTGAAGACGGTTAAAGAAAAGTTGGAGGCGGATGAGTTGGAGAAGTTGCAGCAGCTCGACTTAGAAGTAGGCAGTCTGATATGGAACTGCCGTAACTATTTCTTCTTCTCGCTATACTGTGCTGGTATCCGCGCGGGCGATTTTATTCAGTTGCGCTGGATGAATGTTTCCTCAAATGGCAGATTACATTATCAGATGGGCAAGAATCACAAAGACCGTGATCTGGAACTGCTACCGCAGGCTGTCGAGATTCTCAAATACTATCATAGAGAAGATGTCAGACCTACTGACTATATCTTCCCACTATTGGATAATAATGAGCCATGGGCTAAGTTCGTCACCCAGGAGGACAAGGACAAGATGCCGGCAGAGCTCAAGCAGAAAATGTTCGAGTCCATTAGTTCCAAGAATGCGCTTATCAATAAGGAGTTGAAGAAGATGCGTGATATGGCAGGAATAGAAAAGCCTGTCAGCTTCCACATTAGTCGCCACTCATTCGCAAAGATGGCTAAGGACAAGGGACTTGATAATCTCGAAGTAAAAGCTCTCCTTGCTCATTCCAATCTTGCAACGACTCAGCGATATATGGATGAGTTTGACACTGCAAGAAATGATGCAGCCCTGGAAAAAGTTTTCGAAACACCCAGCTCTGTGTCTGAAGAGGATAGGTTGTACGAACAACTGAGCAAGGTGGATCCAGAGCTGCTTAAACGAGTGTTGAATCGGATGAGAATTTTTGATCAGAATCCGGCTGAAATCAAAATAAATGATTAAATTTGTGGCATGATAGACAAGGCATTTGACATTAATTCTCTTCTTGGATATAAGGAGAACAATCAACTGGAGGCTAAGAAAGCTACGGGTGGTCTTCCACACAGCATGTGGGAGACCTATTCCTCTTTTGCCAACACTGATGGGGGAGTGATCCTTCTTGGTGTGGAAGAAAAGAAGAATGGCACGCTCATACCTGTCGGTGTTGACAGTCCTGAGCAAATGGTGAAGGATATTTGGAATACGATCAACAACCAGCAGAAAGTGAGCGTTAACCTTCTGATGGATAGGAATGTCACTGTAGAAAATGTTGATGGCAAGGAAATTGTTGTAGTAAAGGTTCCCCGGGCCGAGCGTTTTGTCCGTCCTGTCTATCTCAACCAGAATCCAGAATCGGACAGCTATCGCAGAAATGGAGAAGGAGATTACCATTGCACAAAAGAAGAAGTCTCGGCCATGTTCCGAGATGCAAGCCGTGTAAGTCAAGATCAGAAGGTATTGGCGAATAAGAATATGTCAGCATTCTGCATGGATACTGTTCATAGCTATCGAAATCTGTATAACACTGTTCACCCAAGTCATGTGTGGCGTGACCTTGATGATGAAACGTTTCTGTTGAAGATAGGTGCTGTAGGATATGATGAGAATCTGAAGGGACTTCACCCAACCGTTGCCGGCCTTCTCATGTTTGGCTATGAATATGAGATGCTGCAGGAGTTTCCACAGTATTTTCTTGATTACCAAGAGCACAAGGATTCTTCTATCCGGTGGACAGACCGGCTTGTATCTAATAATGGTGAATGGAGTGGCAATCTATTTGACTTCTTCTTCTCTGTTTCCAATAAGTTGACTGCTGACCTGCCACGTCCATTCAAACTCGATGGGATCATTCGCGTAGATGATACCTTCCTGCATCAGGCTGTACGAGAGGCATTGCTCAATACGCTTGTTAACGCCGACTACTATGGCCGACGTGGTGTTGTCATCACCAAGTCACAGGATGGGTTCACCTTCTCTAACCCCGGTGATTTCCGCATTCCTGTTAAGGAAGCGATAAGCGGAGGCATATCGGATCCTCGAAACAGTGTTATCTTCAAGATGTTCGTTATGGTTAACCTTGGCGAGCGTGCAGGAAGTGGACTGCCTACGATATATAAAGGTTGGGAAGAAGCCTACGGTGAAGCCCCGATCTTGACAGACAGCCATAATCCTGACAGAGTGAAGCTTACCCTGCATTGTGAGAATATCGCTCTGGCTAAATTCGAAGGTGGCGACAAACCGACAGATATCCGACAGATATCCGACAGTGAACCGACAGTAAATGATGAAATAGTCGCTGAACCGACAGATAACCGACAGATATTAAGAGAAGTTCCGGCAGATAACCGACAGATACTTACAATAAATGAGAAAAAGATAATTTTATATTTACGTTCTAATCCTAGTTCTAAGGTCTCAGACGTGGCGAAACACATAGGTTTAGGTATAACGCAGACAAAAGAGAATATTTATCATCTGATTAAGATAAATGTTATAGCCTCAAGTGGGACTACGAGAAATCGTACTTATTCTCTAAAAGAGTAGCAATTATTAAATATTAGCTGCCATGTTGTGTGGTTTAATGATCCATTAATTGCTGTCAGAAGACATTCATGTAAAAGAATGGTTTCAGGTCAGAACATAGCTGCTTTGCTCCGAAAAATAGATGAGCTATCCAAGGAGAACGAGAAGCTGAAAGGTTTACTTTCGGCCTATGGGATAAACTATGTTCAAGATCAAGAAAAGATGACGGAAGACAAGGGTGAGTCCATTCAGAACAAGCCAATAGAAAGAACCGCCAAATATATTCTTACACCGAATCAGAAGATAAGTCTGTTTCGCAGCTTGTTTAAGGGGGCGTGAAGATATATTTGCACGAAGATGGCATAGCATTAAGACAGGTAAAAGTGGCTACCAGCCTGTTTGCATGAACGAATGGACTCCACTGTGTGACAAGAAGAGAAACAAATGTGCGGAATGTCCCAACCGAAAGTTTTCTGCACTAACTGATGATGATATTTATCGACACCTTGCCGGGAAAAATGAATATGGTTGTGATGTTATCGGAACTTATGCCATTCTTCAAGACGACACCTGTAATTTCCTTTGTACGGATTTTGACGATAAGAATTGCGAACATGGATACCAAAGTGACGTATTGGCTTATATAAATGTGTGCAAGGAATGGGGAATACCATATTCCGTGGAACGGTCACGGTCTGGCAATGGCGCGCATGTCTGGATATTGTTTGATCAACCAATCACAGCTGGTAAAGCACGGCGGTTAGGCAATACAGTTCTTACCGATGCGATGAATCGTGATGTTCGATTGTCATTTAAGTCCTATGACCGTTTCTTCCCTAATCAGGATCACATGCCCACAGGATGCTTTGGCAATCTTGTTGCTCTGCCATTACAGGGACAAGCAAGACGGAAAGGTAACAGTGTGTTCGTTGATGACAGCTTCAATG
>CALJCU010000361.1 GCA_938023885.1 uncultured Prevotella sp.
ACTTTGCCACGGCAGTAGATGAAGAGCTTAGCATAACACCCAGGTTCAACAACCCTGAAACGTTCGCAAAAGGCTTCTCATGGACTAATTCAGACTCCACCGTAGCCTCTATTACCGTCGATCCCCAGACCCTGGTCTGCAAGGTTACGACCTTGAAACTAGGTACGACTGTCCTCAGAATAACATCGGAAGACGGCTCATTAAAAGACAGCTGTATTGTGGATGTCAATAAACAGTCATATACGCTTAAGGCACCTGTCTATATCAATCTCTTTGGCAATGCCGACGCTCCTTGGAACAACCTGGGAAGCTATTCGGAAGGAGCGGAGCTCAACGAGATGAAAGACATCAACGGCAACCCTACCTGGGTAAACATCAAGATCACCAGTGCCTTCAACTGGGGCGAGAATGATGGCGATCCGGATGAGACAATAGAAGACGGGAGACTGATAACGCTGCCCAATGCCGTGTCCGGAAGTGCCTTCAAGAACGACAGGAAAGCCGATACAGGCGTATTCGAAATCAGCGGACTGAGCTACAAACAAAGCTATCATCTCGCATTCTTTGCGAGCAAACGCTTTTGGGGAGATGTCTGTTCGGCCAAGATTACAGCAGCAGGAGACAACCGGGCGACAATAACCTTGCTGACAAAGAAAACCTCTTCCGACCCGGGAGACACAGGAGCGGCAGTTCCGGAAGGTACGGCTATCGGCGGGACACCTGCCGAAGACAACACTTTCATACGCTACGGAAAGATGAAGATAACCCCTGACGGAAGCGGGAAAATCACCATTACCGTTACCGGTGGAGAAGGAGGAAACCAGCCGGATGGCACAAGCTTCATCAACGCCATTCTTATTTCGCCTGTCGAATAGCTTCTTTCAAAAACATAGATTCAAGTCAGTAGACCGGACAGGCCGCCCTGATCGCAGGGTGGCCTGTTTTTCTTTTTTTCTTGATCTTTTATAAGAAAAAAACATTACCTTTGCCGTCTAATCACTGTTACCGCCATGCTTAAAAAGGTCACATTCCTCGTCTGTATATTGCTTCTGGAGCTCTGCCACGTTTCGGCACAGACCGATTACGCTTTTAAACACATCGATACAAACGACGGACTGTCGCAAAGTACGGTGTATTCTATCCTCCAGGACCGCACCGGATTTATCTGGATGGGGACGAAAGTGGGTCTGTGCCGATACGACGGGAGCTTCTTCAAGGTGTACAGCCATAACAATTCCGAACTGGGAAGCGACTTCATCACCTCGCTCTACCAGTCGGAGGACGGCCTTATATGGGTGGGGACCGACCAGGGGGTATGGCTCTACACACCCTCGGCCGACTCTTTCCGGCCTCTCAAGGCTATCAGTAACCGGAAGAATCGGATAACAGGAAATGTAAATTTCATTGCCGGACACCACGGAAAAATATACATTGGGGTGAACGAACAAGGTCTCTTTGTCTATGACCTAAAGACGAAACGGTTACAGAACTACACCTTTTTGCACCACCCGAACATTGCCTCCATCGGCTTCAGCACCGGCAACAGGGTGTGGCTTGGCTTTTATGGGGGCGGGCTTTGGTACACTTCTCCCCCGTTCAGAAGCCTTACGCCCTTTGCAGCAAACGGCCGCCAGCCCTTTAAGGGATGTATCGTTTCGGCCATTCAGGAGGTGAATCCCACGATGATTTTCGTGGGAACAGACAAGCACGGACTAAGCATCATCAACCCGAGACAGGCTTCCGCTACCGATGTAAAGGCCAAGGAGAACGGCTACGACATCTTTGTTAGGGCACTGTCGGTAAAGGATAATGAGGTGTGGGCAGCCAGTGAACAGGGACTTTACGTTTACAACATAACGACAAAAGCGCTGCATCACTACACCAACGATGCTTCCAACCCCTTCTCCTTATCGGATAATCCGCTGTATTGCCTGCTCCACGACCGCGGGAACGGTATGTGGATAGGCTCTTACTTCGGCGGGGTAAACTATGTGTCGCTGTCCGCCCCGCCCTTTGCCCGTATTCTTCCATCGCCCGCGGAAGGCAGACTGCATGGACGAAGGGTGCGCGAAATGGTACAGGACGCCGACGGACAACTATGGATCGGTACAGAAGACGGAGGCCTGAACTGCATGGACATGGCCACCGGCAGGATCACCCATATACCCGAAAGCATGGCTTTTCCCAATGTGCACGGTTTATGTGTGCGTGGGAACGAGCTGTGGGCGGGCACCTTTGCCACGGGGCTGAAGGTGATAGACACCCATACACACAGGGTCATCAAGAGCTTCCAGGCCGATGGAAAGCCGGGGGCGTTGCACGACAACACCATCTTCAGCATCGCCATGTCGCCCCGGAAAGAACTGTATTTCGGCACGATCCGCGGACTATGCCGGCTCAACGGAAGCAACGGGCACTTTGAATACGACGGCAACATCCCCCCCGTGCTTATCAACAAGGTGAAGTTCGACCACCTCGGCAACCTATGGGTGGCTACGCAGAACAATGGTATTTATCTTAAAACTGTCACTGCCCGCCGCTGGATTCATTTCACCCACAGCCACATCGGGGACTATACGCTGGGCAAAGCCGTAGGACTGTACGAAGACAGAAACGGCAATATGTGGATTATGACACTGGGAAACGGGCTCTTTTCCTACGCCCCCCGCACCGGGAAGATACGGAAAGTGTCGCTGGAAGGCTATGGAACGGCCGAGCCGGTGGTGCTCGATCTCGTAGAGGATCGGGACGGATTCCTCTGGATGTCCACCCTGAGCGGTATCCTGAGGTACGATGCCGGCACAAGACAATCGCAGCTGTTCTCTGCCCAGATGACAATGCTCGACAACCAGCTCAATGTCTCTTCGGCCACTGTCGACCGCAAAGGCGACATCTACTTCGGGTCTTACAATGGCATAGTGAAGTTTTCTCCCAGCGCTTTTAAGCGGCATTACCCCACGCCAAGGCTCATTGCAACGGAGCTGATCGTGAATAATACCGATGTAGACAACCATACTTCCGGCAGCCCTTTGAGCCGGAACATTTCCTATACGAAGGAGATAGGGCTGGCATACAATCAGAATTCCTTCTCCCTGCGTGTCGTTCCGCTGGCCTATGAGCAGCTGCAAAAATATCAAATGGAGTATATTCTGGAGGGATTTACCGATACATGGCAGCCTGTCAGAGTAGATTATCACATCGGATTCGACAACCTCCCGGCCGGTAAATACCTGCTTCGTGTAAGGATCAAGAACAGTAAAGGAGAGTGGGATGCCCGGGAATACAGCCTGAAAGTGGTGGTAAAGCCCCATCCATTGCTCTCGATCTGGGCAAAGTTGTCTTATTTTCTCTGTGCTTGTGCAACGGCTTACTTTACCCTTCGCTATCTTTACAGGCGTAACAGGCGCAAACACAAGCAGGCAATGGACAAGCTGGAGCAGGAGAAAGAAAGGGAACTCTATGAGAGTAAGATTAATTTCTTCACTCATGTGGCACACGAAATACGTACCCCCCTTACCCTTATCAAAGGCCCGCTGGAGCACATCATCAAGCAGGAAAGGGTGAAAGACGCCCAGACCAAGGAGGATCTGCATATCATGTCGAAGAATACCGAACGCCTGAACGAGCTCATCAACCAGCTGCTGGACTTCAGAAAGGCCGAACGAGACGGGCTGAAACTGAACTTCGAGCACTGTGACATCCCGCAATTAGTCGATAAAACGTATCGGCGCTTCCTGCCGTTGATCCGGGAAAAGAACATCGATGCCACGCTGTCTGTCCGCGATGCGGGCCTTATGGCTTATGTTGATCAGGAGTGTTTCACGAAGATCATCAGTAATTTGCTTAGCAATGCCGTAAAATATTGTGCTTCCCGGATATCCATTCTCATAGAGTCGACCCCGGACAATATGTTCTCTGTCATCATCAGCAATGATGGAAATATCATTTCGAAGAACCTTCGAAGCAGGATTTTCGAACCTTTCTTCAGGGTAGAAAACCATCAGCAGACAACACAGACCGGAACGGGAATAGGGCTGGCACTGGCCAAAAACCTGGCCGAACTGCACAAAGGAACACTCACCATGGACGAGAATGACTATCTGAATGTGTTCCGCCTCACCCTCCCTCTTAACCAAACGGACTATATCCCGTTATCTGCAGAGTCGGGTCTCATCAACATGGACGAAGCCGAACCCAGAAAATCGGGTCGTCCACTGCTGCTGCTGGTAGACGACAATGCCGAGATGCTGGAATACGAAAAACGCACATTGCAGGATTATTACGACATCGTCCTGGCCACCAACGGGCAGGAAGCACTCTCCGTGCTGGAGCGGGAAAAAGTGAGCCTGGTGGTCACCGATGTAATGATGGCACCCGTCAATGGCTATGAACTGTGCCGGAACATCAAGAAAGATGTAAACTACAGCCACACGCCTGTCATCCTCCTCACCGCTGCCACACTGGATTTGGCACGGATGGAGGGAATGGAAAGCGGTGCCGACGCCTATATAGAGAAGCCTTTCTCTATGGAATTTCTCATCAATACCATCACCAATCTGCTGCGGTCGCGCGAAGAAATAAAGCGTACCTATGCCGGCTCACCCTTCGTCTCGTCAGACACCGTGGCGAAAAGCAATGTCGACAAGGAGTTTCTGGAACGGCTGCGAAGTGTGATGCAACGGCACATGAGCAACAGCGAGTTCAATGTCGACCAGCTCGCCTCCGACATGAACATGAGCCGCTCCAACCTGAACCGGAAGGTGAGGGGGACACTTAACGTATCTCCCAATACCTATATCCGCATCGAACGGCTGAAATATGCTGCCCAGTTACTGAAGGCCGGCGACTGCAAAATCAACGAAGTGTGCTACAAAGTAGGCTTCAACAACTCCGGCTACTTCACCAAATGCTTCTATGCCCAGTTCGGAATCCTGCCCAAAGACTTCATCAAATCCAGCTGATTTCCTACCGAATAGGAAGACGAAAGGCATAATAAAAGGAGAAAGATGTCAACGTTTTTTCTTTCTTGCCACGATGATGATATAGCCGAGCAGTATCAGGAAAGCGAAGAGAATACAAAGCATCTGAGCAGCATACTTCTCCGGCTCTATCCATATTTCCTTGAAAAAGTTGACACGTCCGAGAATCTCCACAGGCGTCCAGAACACGATGACCGTAGCAATGGCCATGCGGATATTAGCTCCCCAGGTGGCGAGCAACAGCTCCCGCCTGAACATGAACACGGACCCGACGAGACACCCGAAGCCTACAAGGAAAGTTATCGGATCGTAACAGAACATCAGCGCCAGATAGCTCGTCCAGAGAATCATGTTCAGCTCCATGAAGGTGACGATGGAGACATGACGCGTCATCGGGCGTGCGGCTATTTCCGTCCTTCGCTTGCCGAAAAGACGACACTGCCACCAGTTGATGAAGTTACACCCTGTACGCGTACAGAAGATGTAAAGTGTCATCACCATCATCCACAGTCCGAAGGTGGCGGGCATGATGAGATACTCGGGGCGCGTGACGACAACCCCGTTGACGACCTCCGGCTGCGTGCCGTAACGCGTGGCATAATACTGGAAGAGAAACTCCACCCAGCCGGTCCAGAAGAATAAGCCACCAAAGAGGCCGAAGAGGGTCTGCTTCGTGTCGCCTTTGACAAACACACCGGCAATAACAATAATAAAGCCGACAAGGCCTATCAGGAATCCCGCATAATGGACTGCCACAGGAGACATCGTCTTGTCCATGATCATCATCAGCGCGTGCCCCAGGGGCATGGTAAAGAGGACAAGAAGAAACGATGCGATCGTCTTGCCCCAGTAATATGTGTGTTTCATCATTTCAGTTCATCAAGATAATAACTCATCTGACCGCCACTGTCATCTATCGCCGAATTGGTATTGTACCAGCTCACAACCATCAGCTTATAATAATGTTTCCCGTCAGCAGTCCGGATGCAATAAGTGTGCTGTGAGGGCGTATATTCCATCGGAGGTCCGCTCAGCGCGATGGCTTTGTCAAGCAACGGGTTTCCCGAGGAGCGTGTCTGCCGGATGCCGCTGTTGGGATCAAACCACGGATTCTCGTCAAAGTTAAGGTTGTGCTTGCCTAAATAGCGGTACCAGTCGGCCTGTGAATAGGTGATGTAGATACTGTCGTCTACCACAAACTGTACATCAGAAGGTATCTGTGACGCGGTCTGCCACTTGTCATAATTGGCATAGCCGAGATCACAGGCCCCACCCTCCCCCGGCCCGCTGGTGCCACCGTTCGTGCGGAAATGGTAACCGCACACGGCAAAGTCCCAGTCGGTACGCGTGAGCTGCTCGCCTTCCTTGATCTGCTGGTTGGGAGCCGTGGCGTTGAACATCTCGCCCGTACGAAGGTTAAAATAAAGCCAGTCGTTGGTGACCCCTGTGCTGTAGCCCGTCACCCGCGGCAGTATCTTGCCCGAGAACTCATCGGCATCGTACTCATAACAAGATACGAGCAGAAGCATGATGAAAGGGCAAAGTAAAACTATTTTCTTCATAATTTTATCTTCAGAATGCAGTATTAGAATGTACTCTTCTTATGGAACAAGGCATCCAACTTCACCTCCATCTGTACATAGAACCTCGCGCCTGCCGTAGCCGGTACACTGAAAGCGGTAAGTCCGGAGCCCAGCGTCTTGGGTTTATAATTGAAGAGATTGTTCACGCCGGCTGACACTTTCAGGTATCTGCCAAAATCCTGCAACACATTGAGGTTGCAAAGCACATACATCGGCAGCTCACAACGAAAATAGGCATCATGGCTCACCCCGCCAACGGTCAGACGGTCCTGCACATCATAGATTTTCTTTCCCATCAGTGAAGCATTGAGATTGGCGGAAAGGCCGTAGTTCTTACCGTTGTCCCACCGATACATCAGTCCACCTGTTGCCGCATGCGGTGAGGTGGTGTTGATCTTGAGACCATTTTCCTTGCTTACGTACACATAGGAGTAGGAAGCGTCGAGCGTCCAGTGGCGAAGGAATTTCCATTTCATCACCCATTCCGCACCTGCCATGGTCTGATTGTCGAGATTAGTATACTCAAAGTTGTACTGCATGTCATAGATACGCCACACACCCTCTATCTTCTTACGGAAGAGGTTGGCATAGATCGTTCCGTTGATGAAGAAGCCGCCTTTGCTGTATTCGGCTCCGAGAGAGAAATAATTGTTCTTCTCCGGCTTCAGATACTCGTTACCCTTAATCATGAACATCCCCAAATGGTCCCAGTTGAAGAACAGTTCCTTGATGCTCGGTGCACGGTAGCCCATAGAGTAGTTGGCACGCAGTGCTAAATTGTCATTCATCTGATATTTAGCAGCCACCTTCGGCATCCACATGAAACCGAACTGCCGGCTGAAATTGGTACGCACGCCGAGGGAGAGTGTCCACTTGTCTACAGGCTGCCATTCGTCTTGGGCAAAGGCCTCCGTCTCCTTCAGGGCACGGGTGGTCATCTTACGGTTGATAAACCTGTCACTGGTAAGCTCATCACTGAAATACTCCAATCCGAGGATGATGTCATGCCGTTTGAAAAAACGGCTCTCCAACCACAGACGGGGCTCAATGATCTGCGAGTCATACACTTTCTTGCGTTCGTCACGGCGCTCATGGCGTTTATAACGATAGTAATAATCCGTGTGCCAGCTCGCCGTCAGAGTAAACCAGTTCTTTAGGCTATAGCAAGCCTTCGCTCCCCACGAGAAGTCCTTAGACTGCGTGAAGACTAAGTCCTGCCTGAGGTCATAGGTGTTCATGAAGAAAGCCGAGCCGTCAGCCTGAAGCTTCAGTCCTTTGACCGGCTCATAATAGAGTTTCTGCTGCATGGAGATATGCTCATCACCCTCCACACCCATCGGTGAACGCGGCAGCTCACTCGTGATCTTCACATCGTGATCAAGCCAGGGATTGGCCTCCTTGGTGTAAGTCTTCGAGTCGTTCGCCTTCTGGTACAGGTAGAAAGCATCGGTGGACGAATACCACACATCGGTCTGCGATGTCACCTTCCCTTGGTGCAGGCCCGCGGAAAGCCATGCCTGCAGGTTAGGCTTGTCGGCGTTCTTCTCAAAACCGTAGAGGAAGTCTTTTTTCTGGGGATGCTTGTAGTTGGTCTCGTTCATCTGTCCCCAGCGTACGCCCGTCTCGATGGATACGGGATCGGTTGTCTTCTTCGTGATCATGTTGATGACGGCCCCCGAGGCACGGCTGCCATAAAGGGTACTGCTGGCACCTTTGATGATCTCTATCCTGTCGATGGCATGCAGGTTAAAGCGCTCATAGTCCAGGTTACCTGCCATGTCGCCAGTCATGCGCTCGCCGTCCATCAGAAAAAGGACGTGGCGTGCGTCAAGACCTTCCATGTTCAGTTCATTGCCAAACCCCACCTTTTGGATGTTGAGGCCGGGCGTTTCCATGAGGAGGGCCTGCTGGATGTTTCCGTAACCGGCATCCACCAAGGCCTTACCGCCCAACACCTGTGTAGTGACAGGTGACAGTCTGATAGGCCGGGAAGCCGTCGAGCCCGTGACCGTGATGCCTTGCAGCTGATAGGTCTGCTTGCTCATGTCACCTTGCCTGCTGACCGAATCCCTCTTCGACTCTGATGTCTGTGCGTTACATTGTA
>CALJCU010000362.1 GCA_938023885.1 uncultured Prevotella sp.
CCCATAAGTAATACCATGACGCGGCGAAGTAGGCTGCCCGCTTGCAAAGGCCGATATACCGCCGCTGCTCCCTGCCCGAACTGACCAGAGCCATGTAATAGGTGGCTGTTGCTGCGGTAATGGCGGCCTCCTTATCCTCACAGTTGGCATCTAACGTCGATGAGAAATAGTCACTTCTGGCAATAATGCTCTGCTCAAGATAGTCGACAGTACGCCTGGCTGCGGTCAGGTATCGCTTGTCTTTGAAGTAGTGGTAGCCCATGACGAGAGGTACCGTAGCCGAGGGAGTACTGCCTCCGCTGCCGTCTATGTCGGTTCCGTCCTCATTGAATTTACGTGCGAAGCTGCCGTCTGGTTTCTGCAAAGATACGAAGTTGTCGAGTAAATGATGAATTTTTTTCTCCAGTACTTTATGTGTCCTGCCCTGTTTCCGTTCGTACATCAAATAATGCAGGAGGGCATAGATACCTTCCGATTGCTGCCGGATGGTGTGTACCTCATCGTTCCCGGGCATTCCCTTTTCGAAGTTGATGAAATCGTGCATATACCCTTTGGCAGAGAATCCGTGAGCCTCGAAGCTGCTGATCACCTCGTTCCCCTGCCTTACGAGGTCGGGTTGCTGGTGCAGAGAGCCATATTCCAGCTGGTTGAAGGCGTTGAGCAGCGACCTGCCGACAAACCCTACGGCAAAGGTGGGGTAGGATTTACAGGTCTCGACGGAAATGTTTTCCCCGGAATTGAACTTGATGGGGTAACCGGTTACAAACGAATTGCGGAAATAACTGCACAGCTGTGCTTTCACTTCGTCGGCAGTATAGGGTGAGACAATCGGTTTTACGCCCATTTCATCAAATGTTTTTATCCATGTCCGGCGTACGAAGTCGCCATAGCTGTCAGCCTTTCCGGCGGCGATCGTCCATGTAACCGTCTTGCTTTCACCGGCATCCAGCTTGGCAAAGGTAACCACCTCCGGAGCTAAAGTGAGTTTCCGGATATAGCGTCTGGGCGATTCCTGATAGGGATAGCCAAAGGTCAAGGCGGCAATGCCCGTCTCGTTGTCGAAGCCGAGATAGCCTAAAGAAGTACTGCCCGACAGGATTACCTCTCCGTCCATGGCAGGTGTGAGTGCCTCTTGAGGCGGGTCCAGCCTCCGCATTACGGTAAAAGTCTGGTGGGTAGCGTCGTCATATATCCCTGAAAGCGGTGCCGAGAGCCTGTCTTCCCGGAAATTCCAGCTCTTGGAACTCTTGAAAGAAGGGGCTTCGATGGGCGAACGCAGGTTTTTATGATACCAGAAGCCCGGCAGATAGAAGTCGCAATGGTCCGTGGCGAAACCGGTTGATGCCGCGAAGTTCAGATTAAAATACACTGGTTCCCTGGCTTTTATCGTAACAGAGAACACTGTCCCGTTGCCTTGTTGCACCTTTTTCTGCATGATTTCCACAGGTAAAGCCTCGCCGGCAAGGAGCTTATTTCCATCAGGTGTCAGAGAATAGCTCATCGAAGGATTGCCCGGGGTCTTCAGGCCGAGCCTGGCTTTGATGTCAACTGCCCTTGCATAGGCGGTCATACACGTCATGGCAATGATAAGAGATAGTTTATGTAACATCGTTCTTTCGACTAGAAAATTATGTAAAGTTGGTAAGTATGAACAGGACTATCAGTATATTTCGACATGCTGACAGCCTTTTTCTTAAATATCCGCAATCATCCGAACTATCATAGTTTGCACTGTCAGAGTTGCCCTTGGTACACAGGCTACAATTCCATGTTTGATTGACGGAAAGGGATTTGTTGTGAATCTGATAAACTTCTATCAAGTATGCAAAGGTATAAACTATAAAATGGCGATATTGGAAATATCCAACCAAAAAATAGAAATATCTAACCAATTTCGTTGTTTTACGGAATTTTCATGGAAAACGAGCATGTTTTTACTATTCAGTTCACCACCTGCTGGCCCTGCCCTGAGCGCTATATAGGAGCGTACATATTTTCGGACTTTTTCTTTGTCGTTTATACATTTCTTGTTATCTTTGCATTGTCAATAACATATTTAACCCAGACCTTTAAAATTGTTGAAACAATGGCAGACAATAAGAACGGACAACAGAAACAGGTACAGATACAGCTCAAGCCCGAGGTGGCAGAGGGTCAGTATGCCAATCTGGCAATGATCAACCACTCCAGTTCGGAGTTTGTGATCGACTTTGCGCACATGCTTCCCATCGCTCCTCCACAGATTTTCTCGCGTGTCATCATGGCTCCCGAGCATGCCAAGCGCTTGCTCTTCGCCCTTCAGGAGAACATCATGCGCTACGAGAAGGAGTTTGGAGAGATCAAACTCCCCGCTGCGCCTCAGGCTCCCGAAGGCGACGGCCGCACCGCCATGCCTTTCGGAACAGGCAAGGCGTAATTGTATAATAACACCACACACAAAATGCACACACGGATGCCAGTGTAGTGGCCGGCCTTGTGCCGGCCAACAAAAAATGATGATACCATGGATTCCGCGCTTTTTGGCCGGCAACAATAACGTTTTAGAAACCAGACACGGATGACAGGCAGACGGCTCATGATAATCCTTCTCTTGTTGTGGCCTTGCCTGATGACGGCCCGGCCCGGCAACGTGCACTTGCAACGCCTCACATACGCTGATGGGCTGTCCAACCAGAAGGTAAACTGCATCCTGAAGAGCCATGACGGGTACCTGTGGCTGGGAACACTGTTGGGTCTGAACCGTTTTGACGGTCTGCGTGTGCGCAGTTTCTTCAATCATCCGAATGATGCTTCGACACTGCCCGACAACACCATCCTCAGTTTGTCGGAAGATGCCGAGGGCATGCTTTGGGTGGAAACTCCTGCCGGATTCTGTATCTTCAATCCTGTCACCGACAAGGTGGAGCGCAACACGGCGCGTTGGCTTACGCAGCGTAGGATGAAGGGGAAAGTGCTGCGGATGGCATCGGACAGCAGGCGGAATCTTTGGGTTGTCACGGATCAATATCGCTTGTATTATTATGATTTTTCCATCCGGAGAGCCTTGTCTGTTGCGACCGGTAAAGGCGCCTTGACCCATATTTCTTCTCTTTTCCCTAAG
>CALJCU010000363.1 GCA_938023885.1 uncultured Prevotella sp.
CGATAAACTCTTCTAAATCCTCTAACGTCTAAGGTCTACTCCTTAAGGTCTAACGCCTGTTCCTCCGAGTAGAGCTTGCGTGGCGAGCAGAAAGGGTCTGTGAAGCTCTAGAGTCTAACGTCTACTCTCAAACGTCTAACTTCTATTCCTCCGAGCCACGCTTGTCGTGGCGAGCAAAAAGGGTCTGCGACCCTCTAACGTCTAATATGACTTTCACCATAGCCACGGTTTGCTTTAACGCAGCCGACACCTTAGAGCGCACCTTGCAGTCAGTGCGCGAGCAAGACTATCCTCACGTGGAGCATCTCATTGTTGACGGAGCCTCGAAAGATGCCACGCTCAACCTCCTGCACCTGTGGGAAAAGCAGAGCGAAGAAAGCGAAACTCCCCACAAGTTGGTGGTCGTTTCAGAACCCGACAAAGGACTCTATGACGCGATGAACAAAGCGCTCCGACTAGCATCGGGCGATTATGTGTTGTTTCTCAACGCAGGCGACTGCTTTCACACCTCAACCACTCTCAGTGACATTGCGCGCAGCGTGGCCGAAGCGAATTATCCCCCACAACAGTTGCCGGCAGTGCTTTATGGCGATACCGATTTGGTAGACAACGAAGGGCAATTCCTCCGTCACCGCCGTCTTTCGCCCCCAGAAAAATTGACGTGGCGCAGCTTCCAACAAGGGATGCTCGTTTGCCACCAAGCTTTCTTCGTGCGTGCCGATTTTGGACGTGAAATCAACTATGATTTGTCCTATCACTTTTCGGCCGACTACGATTGGTGCATCCGCATCATGAAGTTGTGTGCCGAGCGACATCTTGCATTGCGTAATGTCAATGCCGTCATTGCGGATTATCTTGATGGAGGCATGACAAACAAAAACCATCATGCCTCGCTGAAGGAACGGTTCCATGTCATGGTGAAGCATTATGGCTTTGTGCAGACTGTCTTTTTACACCTTTATTTTATCTTCAGGTCTGTCGTAAAAAGGTAGTTCATTATTTTTTATTTGTTCTACGTAGTATTATACGTAGCGGATAATCATTCCGGCTCTTACTTTCTGGTTCTTGTTGCGGAAGCCGTTGAGACGCATGATCTTCTCAACGCTCACGCCCACTTTCTTGGCGATAGTGGCGATAGTCTCGTCGTTCTGCACCTTATAGTAGACGCGCTCTGGAGCGTTCATGGCCTCACGTACATCTTCGGGTACATCGTCGTCGCTGTGTCCGACTTCACCGTAGATCATGTCACGGCTGTAACCGCCATTGCCGATCTTGCCACGTTCACGTGTAGCAATCTCCGACTCGCGCTCGTAAGTGCGTTTGTTGAAGACATAGTAGTCGCCTGTGACATCCTGGTTTTTGAAATCGAAGAAGAGAGCGGGATTTAGTGCTACGCCACAGAGGCGTGTCTCAAAATGAAGATGCGAACCGGTGCTCCGGCCTGTGTTGCCGCCTAATCCGATTGGCTGACCGGCGCGCACTTGCTCGTTCTCACTGACAAGCTGCTTGGAGAGGTGGCCGTAGATGGTCTCAAGGCCATTGGGGTGACGGATAACGATATAGTTGCCATAGCCTCTGGCTTCATAGCGCACGATGCGCACCTTACCAGAGAAGGCTGCGCGGATAGTGTCGCCGATATATACTTTAATGTCCAGTCCCTTGTGCTGGCGACCCCAACGGGAGCCGAAGTTGCTCGTTACCACGCGGCTTGGTGTCGGCATGCAAAAATGACGGAGGTTGATGGTGAAAGAGTCGGGGAGCTCGGTAGCACGGTGAGCGTAAGTGTTGTCCCACCCATCGTTGTAGAGCTGAGCGGCGGGTGACTGGATGTTCTCACGTTCAACAAGTGTCTTTACCTCAATGGAATCGAGCTTCTTGGCTCTTCTGTCTATGGGAGCCTGCCTTGCTAAAAGGTCCTGTGCTGAGACTGTTCCCGCACACAAAACAAAAAACAATAACGCTCCTCCTGTCTTTATCTTTCTTTTTATTGACATTAAGCTATATTCTTTTTCAGGTTTGCAGTGAAATGGAAATAATAGTTTCATTTGCATCCACAAAGATATAAAAAAACGGGCAACTTGATTTACCTCAAGGCTTTTTTTATGGGTAGTTTAACAGAAGTCACATGTAATCCGCATTCCGTTAACAAATCTTTGGAGGCAATTAACGGTTTGGACGGTGCATATTGCACATGTCCATGCCGTTGTGTCATATCATGGTGTCATGTAATAAATGTCAACTGATGATGCCCCAGTTGACATTTGTGTTCTTCAGTTCCCGGAGGTGGTTCCACAGGATCGTATTCTCGGGCTTGATGCAGTCGGGATCATCATCCACAATGCGCTTGGCTTCGTTACGGGCGAGCTGCACGATCTGTCCGTCGCGTGCTATATTGGCTATCCTCAGGTCGAAAGCCAAGCCGCTCTGTGCCGTACCCTCGAGGTCGCCTGGGCCGCGCAACTTGAGGTCTGCCTCGGCGATGCGGAAGCCGTCGTTGGTCTGACACATGATGTCGATGCGCTTGCGGGTATCCTGACTCAGTTCATAGCTTGTGACGAGGATACAGAAGCTCTGCCTGGCTCCTCGTCCCACGCGGCCACGGAGCTGATGGAGCTGGGACAGTCCGAACCGCTGGGCGTCCATGATGACCATCACGGAGGCATTGGGCACATTGACGCCGACCTCTATCACTGTCGTGGCAACGAGGATCTGTGTCTCGCCCCGGACAAACTTCTCCATCTCAGCCTCCTTATCTTTTGACTTCATCTGACCATGTACCTTGCTCATGGAGAACTGCGGGAAGATCTGCTTTAATGCCTCATATCCGTCTTCGAGGTTCTTTAGGTTCTTCTTCTTTCCTTCCTCGATGACAGGGAAGACGATATATACCTGTCGTCCCTCTTTTATCTGCTTGGCGATGCCGGCATAGAGTGACGTCATCTGGTTATTGTATTTGTGGATAGTGACGATAGGCCTGCGGCCCGGTGGAAGCTCATCGATGACACTGACGTCAAGGTCACCGTAGAGCGTCATGGCGAGGGTTCGTGGGATGGGGGTAGCAGTCATCACTAAGATATGTGGAGGTCGCTCATTTTTTTTC
>CALJCU010000364.1 GCA_938023885.1 uncultured Prevotella sp.
TCATCATGTCAAGCCTTCCTTCTATTATCGTCACTATCAGTCACGTCATCTGTGGTGGAGCGACGATGACCTCTCTATGATAGATCACTTCAGAGCACAAGGAAACCTCAACTATCCGAAGACACGGACTAAATTCCGATTCGCATTCGACGAGATAAAGAACTACACTTATTTCGCCGGCACCTATACCTTGAGTGATAACGGCCGACTGTACAACATGGCCTACTCACGCCAGGAAAGCAGTCCGATAACCGTGCTGACAGCTGAAGTGAACCAGAACCTCACCTTCGGACCGCTTAACTGGGAGACGCAACTGACATGGCAGAAATCGACGAACCAAGATGTCCTTCCGCTCCCTTCCATCAATGTCTATACCAATCTCTACCTGCGCTTCAAGATTGCACACGTACTGCATTGTGACTTCGGTACTGATATGAGATATGTCGCAAAGTATGCTGCCCCTGACTATTTCCCGTCCCTTGGACAGTATACCGTCCAAGCCAATGACAGCAAAGTGAAAACCGGCGGCTTCCCACTTGTCAATGTCTATTTTAACTTCAAGCTCAGCCGTGCTCGTTTCTTCGTAATGATGAGTCATATCAATGGTGGAAAAGATTATTTCTTCACACCCCACTACCCGCTCAACGGTCGCATCTTCCGTTTCGGAATCAGCTGGAACTTCGCGGACTAAATTGTCCACTTGCAGTGACCGTGCCTCAGTGCCGGCCACCCACCCACCGCAGGGTAACTAAAATCAAACAAATGCAATCAATACGCTAAGGAGGAGAAAACAACGATGAATGAGAATGACAAGATAAAAACAAACTCTAAGGAGGCGTGGGTGCTGGCCGCACGCCCCAAGACACTTTCCGGTGCTGCTGTGCCAGTGATGATTGCCGTAGCATTGGCTCTGAAAACGACAGGATGGCAAGGATTTAGGCTGATTCCTGCCGTGCTCTGTTTTCTTTTTGCCTTCCTCATGCAGATTGACTCCAACCTTATCAACGATTACTTCGACTTTGTCCACGGCAACGATGACCCAACTACAAGACTCGGGCCCAAACGAGCTTGCGCCGAAGGTTGGATAACGCCCGATGTTATGCGCCGTGGGATCTTCGTTGTCTCTGCCTTGGCCTGCGTTGTAGGTCTGCCATTAATCCATTATGGAGGCTGGGAGATGGTTATCGTGGGCGCAGTGTGCATGCTTTTTGCCTTTCTTTATACAACGTTTTTCTCCTACCGTGGTTTGGGTGACATCCTTGTCCTGGTGTTCTTCGGCATCGTACCTGTATGCATTACGTATTATGTCATCATGCCCGATAATCTCAAGACCATACCGTGGCCGGTGTTCTTCATCTCTGTAGGTTGCGGACTGGTCATCGACACATTGCTTTGTATCAACAACTTCCGCGACCGTCATAATGATGAGAAAGACGGGAAACGAACACTCATCGTAAGACTAGGTGAGAAAAGAGGTGCCCAACTCTACAATGCCGTCGGTTCCACTGGAGCAGCCCTAACGATGGTCGCACTTCTGCTTACTTGCCGCCACACTCAAATAGCCATCGTTTGCGTGTTTCCTTTCCTTGTCTATCTTTACAAACACTCTCAGAGCTTTATCCGGCTCAAAAAGATATGGGAAGGGAAAGGGCTCAATAAAGTCCTCGGTATGACGGCACGCGACATGTTCATCTATGGCGTGATGACGGTTGTCGCTGTATATTTTTCAACGCTTTAGTACAATGAAGCCCGTACAACGAATATAGTACTATGAAGATAAACGTCAGTCTCGATATCATGAACTTTGTGGAGCAGCAGATTCTGCCCCGCTACTGTGCTTTCGGGCGTTCTCATGGACTTGCTCACGTGCAGAAGGTGATCAAAAATTCCCTGGAGCTTGCTGACATGTTAGGAGCAGACGCCAATATGGTTTATGTCATTGCTGCCTATCACGATCTAGGAATGGAGGGACCACGAGCCATCCATCATATCACGGGTGGAAAGATTCTGGCTGCCGATGTCCGTCTAAAGAAATGGTTCTCTCCCGAGCAAATCAAGATTATGAAAGAAGCCGTAGAGGATCACCGTGCTTCATCTTCACGCATGCCACGTTCCATCTACGGCAAGATTGTAGCAGAGGCTGACCGTGACCTCGACCCGGAAACAGTGTTCACGCGAGCCATCGAGTTCGGGTTGGAACATTATCCCGAGCTTAACAAGGAACAGCAATGGCAACGTTTCAACAAGCACATGGAAGAGAAATACAGTGCCCGCGGCTACATCCACTTATGGATTAACGGCTCTCCCAACGAAATGAAACTTCTGGAGGTGCGCGGCATTATTGCAGACAAGCAACGCCTTCGCCAAACCTTTGACCGGATATACAACGATTATCTCTTTAATTAGCATCACACTGAAGCAGTGGGCGAAAGGCTTGGTCAGGAAGGTCACCTGTGAGGCAAGCTAACAACCCAAAACAGGAAAGATCAAAATATTAATGCTCAGAACAAGTTGAGTTTATTCTTCCGCGCCTCATCGAGCGATTTGAGCTTCATCTGTTCCTGCTTATATCCGTCCCGCAACCTTGCATATTGTGCATAGAGATCATCAAGGTACGGCTCGCGCTCCTTCTCACTCATGAGTTTGGCAAGGATGCCGGCAGCCTGCGAGGCGTCCTTCTGCCAGACGACTGGTCCTTCATAGACAGGCGCAATCTTAAGCGCGGTATGCAAGGCAGAAGTTGTGGCACCACCGATAAGCACAGGAATACGCAGTCTGGCCCTGCCCATTTCTTTTACCGTGTTGACCATCTCGTCAAGCGAGGGCGTGATCAAGCCACTGAGACCCACGACATCAGCATGCTCACTGATGGCTTTCTTCACAATCTGATCGGCGGGAACCATCACACCCATATCTATCACGTTGTAGTTGTTACAGGCCATGACAACACTGACAATGTTCTTACCAATATCATGTACATCGCCCTTCACCGTCGCCATGACAACCGTACCAGCCGTTGAAACGCCTCCCGTCTTCTCCGCCTCAATATAAGGCTGAAGGATTGCTACAGCCTGCTTCATCGTACGCGCCGTCTTGACCACC
>CALJCU010000365.1 GCA_938023885.1 uncultured Prevotella sp.
CCTTATGCTCGGAAAACAAACGCAACGTATTGTAAACGGTCGTACGGCTCAGTGTCGGCACTTCGGTCACTACACCTTGAAAGACATCCTCTACTGTTGGGTGTGTACGATGGCCGAGTAAGTAAGACATGATGGCAAGCCTTTGTGTAGACGGGCGCAAACCACTATCTACAAGTCGGTTATAAGCGTTTATGTCCATATTGAACTTTATTGCCTTTTACTTGTAAAACAGTTGAAATCGAATTGAAATATTATTTCTGTGCAAAGGTACACTATAATAATGACACGGCAAAATAAAAATTGGAAAAGTTACAAGTGAACATGTAGCTTTTCCAATATCATGATGCTTCTTAAAGATTGATTACTCTTTATCCCAATATCTCATTGACTAATTCATCATTAGTTACGAGTTTCTGCTCACCCGAAGCCATTTTTTTCAATGTAATTTTTCCTTGAGCAATCTCATCATCACCGGCGAGTGCTACGTATGCAATGCCTTTTGCATTTGCATAACTCATCTGCTTCTTCATCTTTGCCTTGTCCGGATAGATCTCTGTCCGGATACCAGCCTTGCGTGCGGCAGCTGCTGTTGAAAGACAATAGGCTGTCTCTTTCTCACCGAAATTGATGAATAACAACTGTGTAGCTGTCGTTGCCTCCTTTGGATAGAGGTTGAGAGCATTGAGCACATCGTAGATACGATCTGCACCAAAACTGATACCTACACCTGAAAGTCCAGGCATACCGAAGATGCCCGTGAGATTGTCGTAGCGGCCACCACCCGTGATACTTCCCATTGAGGTATCGAGTGCTTTCACCTCAAAGATAGCGCCCGTGTAATAGTTCAGTCCGCGTGCGAGAGTAAGGTTGAGGTCTACCTCGTTTTTCAGATTGACTGTTTTGAGGGTATTGAGGATAAAACGGGTTTCCTCTACACCTTTCTGACCTGTCTCTGAAGTCTTAAGAAAATCAGCGATGACAGCCAACTTCTCATCGTTGGAACCTTCAAGCTTGATGATGGGCTGAAGTTTCTGAATTGCCTCCTCAGGCAGTCCATCGTTGCGCAGTTCTTCATTGACATTGTCAATGCCGATCTTGTCTAGTTTGTCAATAGCCACCGTGATATCCACAATCTTGTCTGCCTCACCGATAACTTCTGCGATACCGGAGAGGACTTTACGGTTGTTGATCATGATAGCCACACGGATGCCGAACTTCGTGAACACAGTGTCCACAATCTGCATCAGCTCAACCTCATTAAGCAGCGAGTCGCTCCCAACCACGTCGGCGTCACACTGATAGAACTCACGGTAACGACCTTTCTGCGGACGGTCAGCACGCCATACCGGCTGGATCTGATAACGCTTAAAGGGCAACTGCAACTCATCACGGTGCATGACGACGTAGCGGGCGAAAGGAACGGTGAGGTCGTAGCGAAGTCCTTTCTCGCAGAGTCTCGTCTGGAGCTTGAGGGCATCGCGCTCCTGAAGTTCTTCATCGCTGATGCCTTTTAGATAGTCACCCGAGTTGAGTACCTTGAAGAGGAGTTTGTCGCCCTCATCACCATATTTGCCAAGCAGCGTATGAAGGGTCTCCATCGCAGGAGTCTCTATCTGCTGAAAGCCATAAAGGGCATAGACGCCCTTTATGGTATTAAAAATATAGTTTCTTTTTGCCATCTCCTCAGGACCGAAATCGCGGGTGCCCTTGGGGATAGACGGTTTATTTGAACCCATTATTTATTGTTTTCTCGTTAGATTATTACAACTCAATCGTCTGCTCACGGTCCGGACCGATGGAGATGATGCCAATTTTCGTTTCAAGCTCATCCTCAAGGAACTTGATGTAATCCTTGAATTCCTGTGGGAACTGGTCGGGCGATGTAAACTTTGTCATATCGGTCTTCCAACCTTTAATCTCCTTGTAGACCGGCTCTACATTGTCAATCTCATAGGGGAAATCGCATGTCTCCGTACCGTCGGGCAAGCGGTAGGCCACACAAGCCTTAATGGTGTCGAAACCATCGAGGACATCGCTCTTCATCATGATAAGTTCTGTAACGCCATCCACCATGATACTGTAACGCAGCTGCACGAGGTCGATCCATCCGCAACGGCGCTCACGGCCTGTTACGGCACCATATTCATGACCCAGACTGCGGATGGCCTTGCCTGTCTCACCGAAGAGTTCTGTGGGAAATGGGCCTGCACCGACACGTGTGCAGTATGCCTTCATGATACCATAGACATCGCCTATCCTGTTAGGTCCGACGCCCAGACCCGTGCAAGCACCGGCACAGATGGTGTTGCTGGATGTGACAAAAGGATAACTTCCGAAATCAACATCAAGCATTGTACCCTGTGCGCCTTCGCAAAGAATAGACCTACAGGAACGGAGCAACTTATTGATTTCTATCTCACTGTCCACGATAGGGAATTTACGCAGATATTCCACGCCCTCCATCCAGCGCTTCTCTGTCTCTTCGAATCCATCGAAGTCGGTCCAGCCGAGAGCCTTGAGCATCTTGAGGTGGCGCTGCTTGTGATCCTCGTATTTAGCCTCGAAATTCTCAAGGATGTCACCTACACGAAGGCCATTACGACTAACCTTATCGGTATAAGTCGGGCCGATACCTTTACCGGTAGTGCCGACCCTGTTCTTACCCTTAGCAGCTTCAATTGCACGGTCGAGGATACGGTGTGTCGGCATGATGAGGTGTGCCTTCTTTGAGATATGCAGACGTTCTTTCAAGGGATGACCGCTCTTTTCAAGCTCCTTGGCTTCGTTCATGAAGAGATCAGGGGCCAGTACCACGCCGTTGCCGATGATGTTCACCTTGCCGCCTTGGAAGATTCCTGACGGTATGGAACGCAGGACGTACTTCTGTCCTT
>CALJCU010000366.1 GCA_938023885.1 uncultured Prevotella sp.
CTACATCGATGAGAGTGAGGTGCTGAGCCCTGCCGACAATGCCTATCATATTGACAAGACAAAATTCAAAGTACCTTTCGTCTGTGGTGCGAAGAACCTGAGTGAGGCTCTGCGCCGTATCGCCGAAGGAGCTACGATGATCCGCACCAAGGGCGAGCCGGGCACTGGTGATGTGGTACAGGCCGTGAGTCACATGCGTCTGATGCAGAGCGAGATCCGTCGACTTGCAGGCATGGCTGAGGACGAGCTCTTTGAAGCTGCCAAACAGTTGCAGGCTCCTTACGACCTCGTGAAATACGTCCATGACCACGGCAAACTGCCTGTGGTCAACTTTGCCGCCGGGGGTGTAGCTACACCTGCCGATGCAGCCTTGATGATGGAACTTGGCGCTGAGGGCGTGTTTGTAGGCTCGGGCATCTTCAAGAGCGGTGACCCCGCCAAGCGTGCCGCTGCTATCGTACAGGCAGTCACCAACTATAAAGACCCCGGGAAGCTCGCTGAGCTATCTGAGGACCTCGGTCCTGCCATGGTGGGTATCAACGAGGAAGAGATTAAGGTGCTGATGGCCGAGAGAGGCAAGTAAGGAGAAGCATAGATCATGCGAATAGCTGTTTTAGCTTTACAAGGGGCTTTCGCCGAGCACGAGCAGATGCTCACACGCCTCGGGGCCGCTGTCTTCGAAATTCGTGAGCTCTCTGACTGGAAGCAACCTAAGGATGGTCTGATTCTGCCTGGCGGCGAGTCGACGACGCAAGCAAAACTGTTGAGCGACCTCGGACTGACGGAACCGGTAAAGACGGATATTGAGGCAGGGCTACCCGTTTTCGGTACGTGTGCCGGACTCATCCTCCTGGCCAATAAGATGGAGGGAGAGCCGGAGAAGCGGTTAGCGACGATGGATATCCATGTGCTTCGCAATGCTTACGGCCGTCAGCTCGGCAGTTTCCACACAGAGGCAGAAATGAAAGACATAGGCAAGATACCGATGGCCTTCATCCGTGCACCCTATATTAAAGAGGTATATGGAAAGGCTGAGACATTAGCAACAGTAGACAACCATATCGTTGCCGCACGACAAGACAACCAACTGGTCACCGCCTTCCATCCCGAGCTGGACACCGACACCCGAGTACACGAATATTTCCTGAACATGACGAGGTGAGACATTGATAAACACACGGCATCGTCTATGTCGCGATACTTTTTTGGCAATAACGTTAGATTATATGCCGCATATTGTGTAAATTTGCAGCATGAGACCATCAACAGCACTATACGTTATCACTATGAAGGAAAAAGTCATCATCTCTACCGTGGCAGCTGTCGCCATCTTGCTTGTTGCCTTCCAGATCAATGCCTTTGTGCTTATTGCCCTCGTCCTCTTCATACCGTTTTTCTTCTACCGGGAGCATCAGCACAAAGACGAAGTCAGCGACGGGCACCTTCTATCCTTAGAGGAGGCAACGGCCCAATACGGGGAGCCGGACGACTGTATCGTCACGGATGCTACCCGCATCAACGAGGCTGCGGGGTGCATTCTGGTCTACAAACAGAAACGGTTGTTGGTTGTAGCGGGTGAACCTGTGAGCATGGACGACATCGTAGATGTGACGACCCTCAACACCGCCACCCCTTATACCGTGGGACAGTATCAGCTGGTGCTGACGACGAAGAAACCGGGACGCGAATATATCCGCATAGGGGTAGGGCTTGACGGTGGATGGGCGAAGGACGTGGCTACCGAGGCCATTGATGCGATGAAAGGATAAAACATGGCACAGAGAAAGACCTACCGCTGCACGAAATGCGGTTACGAGTGTTCCGATTACGAAGGCACGGGATTCATGCGCCAACATATCGTGAGCGTGAGCTGTCCTGACTGCCACACCGTTCAGCCGCTCGTTGTCGGCGGCATCATCGGCAACAACGCCCCATCCTTCAACGGGCTTGCCGGACGGCTCTGCCTCAACTGTGGCAGCAGCCACATCGTGACGTGGGACCATCACACTTGTCCTAAATGTGGTGGAGAGATGGTCTTCACAGGTGAGACGGCTTTCTGGACGTAATAGAATCATGCCATTATGGCGGCTTGAATTGCCATTATGGCATAGAAATTGATTGGGCACAAAGATTGCAGCACTGAGGATGAAGTTCGTTAAGAGCTTCAAGATAATAACAAGAAAATAATTAAAATATAATTGGAGGTCTTGACTATGTTATTCCCAGTATTGAACGATTGGTTTGACAATGATTTCAGTGATAATTTCTTCAATGGCGTACGTCGCGCGAACGCTACTGCTCCGGCAGTGAACGTAAAGGAAGATGCAGATAAATACACCATGGAAGTAGCTATTCCGGGCATCAAGAAGGATTACATCCGCATTGATCTGAATAAGGATGGTGACCTTGAGCTTGCGATTGAGAACAAGTTTGAGCATCATGAGGAGGACGGCAAGGAAGAGCATAAGGAACACTATCTGCGCCGTGAGTTCTCTTACAGCAACTACCAGCAGGCCTACAGTCTGCCTGAGGATGTGGATAAGGACCACATCTCTGCAAAGGTGGAGGACGGCATTCTGAGTGTCGAACTCCCGAAGGTGAAAAAGGATGAGACCCAGGTGAACGGCAGAAGAATCGAAATCAAATAAAGGCTATACGTAGCGCTCTCATTGGAGAGCCTCCCGATAGCACGACAGGAGGAAGAGCATGGATGTTCTTCCTCCTGTTTTTTTGTTCCATTGTGGGAGCGCGGTCTGCGGCTCTTGGAGTGCCGCTTCATGCTGCGGATTAAGAAAGAGGCCCCATAATTCTTGCTTTGGATTCTTTATGGCACCGTGAACGGTGCCACACTAAACGACAGCAGGTCACCTGGTGACCTTCCGCCCACCTACAATGTACACGCCGTGGGGCAAGGCGTTGAGATCGGTACCGAGGTAACGGCCATCAACCGAATAGATCTTGTCATCCTTGGTGTCTTTGCTGCGCAGAGGAAGGATGCCGCTCGCAACATCGTTGATATAGTCGAAGGTAACAACACCGGTAGACGTATTGTATTGAATGTTCTTCAGCGCTTTGTTGGTGGCAAGCTTCAATGTCTTTGCCGTATTATACCAACAAAAGTTCGGCTTGGGATTGGCATCACTGAGCTCGGACACCTGCAATATGTCCGGTTTCATGTTACCCGTCCCCGGAAAAAGATCTCCTTTCAAACTCGTTATATAATTATTCTTATTGGCTTTGATATAGGAAGACAGAGTGACACCGTCAGCAGGGACAACCGCCATGCACGGATAGCCGGGCTTATCGTTAAGGTCAGTGGTAACGCTGATGGTATTGCCCGGCAGATTGACATGGTAGACCAGCAGTCCATTGCCATGCTGAGCACGGTTCCATTTCCTTTGCTGAATACATTCCAACATCAAATATTCGAGGCTGTTGTTAGGGTTCACAATCTTATAAGCAGTGCCGCCTGCCTCCGTGGAGGCCGTCATCGTGATGCTGGCATTGCTGCCCAGCTCTTCTATCGTTACCGGCCATCCCATCTGATCTTTCTCAAAAGCGGTATAGGCGGTAGGATAGAATCCGTTGCCGGAATACTCGCCACCGTCCCTGAGGTCCCAGTATTCCATCTCCTGGTTATTGACGCGG
>CALJCU010000367.1 GCA_938023885.1 uncultured Prevotella sp.
AATCTAGTGATACAAGGTTTGTCGACCTAGCCCAGCAAACCGGATCAATACTTATTGGGAACCCAGGCCATCTAGGTGTGCTCAGCTCATTGGGAGAATAAATGGGGAAGCCACCCCGACACCGATAGCGACCACTATCGATGTGGGGTGGCTTGAGGATGTATGTTGTCGGATGAGTAAGCTTCGTAGTTCTAGTGCTCTTCGGGAGCTGCAACAGGAGGGATAACGAGCTTGTAACCCTTACCATGCACGTTCTTAATCTCGATGCTAGGATCATCAGCGAGCATACGGCGCAGCTTAGTCACATAGACATCCATACTACGCTGGCTGAATGAATTCTCATTCGCACCTGAGGGCTCGGTAATTCCCCAGATGACGTTCAGTGCATACGCACGCTCTAGTGTCTGGTTGGCAAAGAGGCAGAGCAGAGAGAGCAGCTCGTTCTCCTTCGTGGTGAGTTTCGTCTGCTTGTCACCGATGGTGAGCAGTTGCTTCTGGGTATCGAACATGTACTTGCCGATCTTGTACTTCGTGCTCTCGCGGTTCTTCTTGCCCTTGACACGACGCAGGATAGCCTCGACACGCTTCACGAGCTCCTCCATAGAGAAAGGCTTTGTGATATAGTCATCGGCACCCTTGTCGAAGCCTTCGAGCACGTCTTCCTTCTGCACACGCGCTGTGAGGAAGATGATAGGCACCTGAGAGTTGATCTGACGAATCTCACCGGCCAGTGTAAAGCCGTCTTTTTTAGGCATCATCACGTCGAGGATACAGATGTCATATTTGTCTTTCTGGAACTCGCGGAAGCCGACTTCGCCATCGGGGCAGAGCACAGCGTCAAAACCCTTGGCAATGAGATATTCACACAACAGTGTTCCGAGGTTCTCGTCGTCCTCGCAAAGAAGAATCTTTGTTTTCTCTTCCATAATATTTACCTTTTAATTGATTTAATTTGTTCTGATTAATATTTATTATTCGTCTTTTATCACTGGCAGTTTAATGGTGAATGTGGAGCCTTTGCCATACTCACTGTCGACCTTTATCTCACCGTCGTGCAGGTCAACAACCTTCTTAACGTAAGCCAGACCCAATCCGAAACCTTTAACATCGTGCACGTTGCCCGTGCCTACACGGTAGAACTTCTCGAATATCTTCTTCAGGTCTTCTTTCTTGATGCCCTTGCCCGTATCGCGTACACTGAGGTAAAGCCAACGGTCATCGTTCCACGTCTTGAGAAAGATATTGACCGGCGCATCCGCTTTGCGGTATTTCACGGCGTTGTCCATGAGGTTGAAGATGACATTCTGAAAATTGATCTCATCCACGTAAATCGTGGAGTCGACAGCCTCGATGTCTACATTGATCTTGCCGCCCGTATGCTCCACGCGGAGTGAGAAGCTGTTGGCGATGGTCTCCACCATCTCGTTGAGGTCGAGATGCTTCTTCTTGAACGACGACTTCTTACGGTCGAACATTGACATCTGCAGAACCTTTTCAACGAGGAAGCGCAGGCGCTTTGTCTCATCTGTGATGACCCCCACAAGATGTCTGATCATCTTCTCGTTCTTCGTTATGCTGTCATCGTTGAGCATCTGGGTAGCGAGTGAGATGCTGGCTATAGGAGTCTTGAGCTCGTGCGTCATGTTGTTGACGAAGTCGTTCTTTATCTCATTGTAGCGTTTCTGCCGGAACACGATCACCAATGTGATGATGAAGGTTACCAACAGAATGAGTGTGAAGAAGACGCTCGGAATCATGAATTTGACACTGGAGTAGATGTAGCTGTTGATGTCGGGGAAGTGAACTCGAACTACACCCATCTTTGACGACGGGTCATTACGGAACAGTACCTGTGTGTAAGTAAACTCTGATCCTTCATCTGTATAGTCGGGACAACGGTAGACTTCGCGCCCGTCTTGAGTCGTCACGGTAAAGTGATAGGGGATATTAATGCCATTGTTGATAAGTTCAGCCTTGATGTCCTGATCGAGGATCTTGAAGTTGACACGTTCCTTCAGTGGCTTGTCAGAGGCTGAATAGAGCATGTTCATCACAACTTCATCAAGAAGCGCCTTCTGATAGACGTATCTGTTCTTTACGATCTCTTGCAGCGATCGGCTGGCCTCATTGTTGGAGTTCTGGTCATTGATAAGAATCATGGCCTTGGGTATCTTTACCGGGTTCGATATTTTCGTCTTCATGTGGAAGTTCGGATAGCGTGCTGCGTTGCTGAACGGATTGCCGTTCTTGTGTCCAGACTTCTTCTCTTTCTCCTGCACGTCTTTTTCAAGATACCTTAGCGTCTCGTTCAACTCAAGATTTCGAGAGGCCTGATACAGGGCGCGGTTCACACTTTCATCGAACTGCTCCTTCTTCATATTTGCCATCTCACGGATGTACGTGAGCTGCAATAACAGCAGCATTACGAAAGATAGCCCCATAATGACTGTAATGGACCATATCGTTCTCTTTTTCATGCCGCAAAGATAATG
>CALJCU010000368.1 GCA_938023885.1 uncultured Prevotella sp.
TTTTTCGTAACTTTGCAATCAACAATAAATCTATTAACAGTGAAAATGAGAAACAACTTATTCCGCTTTCTCTGCGTCCTGGCCTTCCTGTTGATGTCAGCCTCTCCCGCTCTGGCTTACCAGCAGTATCACGTACTCGACGAGGCATTGGAGCAGAGCCCTAAATATATCGCGGCTCACGAGCAACAGTTGAACCGCCTAAAGGCTCAGTTGTCCGCAACCCATAGCTTGCCCCAACGTCTCAAGCTCAGCTATCGGATCTACAAAGGTTACACGTCTTTTCAGACCGACTCAGCCCTGGTGTACCTTGACCGTTGCATCTCGCTGGCTCAGGCATTGGGCCATACGGCTTTTGCAGCGTCGTGCCGTGCGCAGAAAGCCACACAATTCTCTATCGCGGGGTATTATCCTGAGGCGCTGACGACTCTCAGCAAGCTTAACCGCAAGGAGCTTGACAGGACAGGCTGGCAGAACTACTACTACGCGCTGAATCACGTTTATGGGGAGATGGCCTCTTATACGGGCGACAAACTTCTCCGCACGCAGTTCTTTCACAAGGCCGACAGTTACCGCGACTCCATGTATGCTGTCTATCCTGCTTCGAGTGAGGCGGTGCTGATGAAGCGTGAGATAACATGCTCCAGCCGCAAGGATTTCGCCCGTGCGCTACTATACAACGACCTTCGTCTGCGCCTTGCGTCAAAAGGCAGTCACGCTTACGCCATCGTCGCCTATTTCCGCTATGTGGAATTAGAGGGCATGGGGTGTGAGAACGAAGCCCTCTACTGGCTCACGGAGTCGGCGTTGGCTGACGTACGCAATGCCGTGACTAACCAGGCCTCATTGTGGATCCTTGCCGACAAGCTTGACAAGAGTGGTGACATCGACCGCTCCCACCGCTACATCGACTACGCCTGGCAGTTTGCCAACCTCTTCGGGGCACGCGTGCGCAACTGGCAGATATCACCGATATTGCGCAACATCGACAGCAACTTTCAGGAGAAAGAGGCACAGACAAACCGGCAACTCGCCCTCCTCGTTGTACTCGTCAGTATGTTGTCGGTCGTGCTCATCGTCTCCCTGGCTTACATGATGCGGCAACGACAACAGCTCGCTAATGCGAACCGTCAGCTTGACGAGAGCAGCCGCGTGAAAGAAGCCTACATCGGACGATTCCTCACCACGTGTTCGCTCTACATCGACAAACTCGACAAGCTGCGGCTGTCAGTCAACAGGATGGTGAAAAACCATCAGTACGACAAAGTGTTGGAGCTGACGCGTACGGCTGGTATGAAAAGCAAGGATATGGAGGCTCTCTACCAACATTTCGACGACGCGTTTCTCAATCTGTTCCCTTCCTTTGTTGACCAAATCAACGCACTGTTGCGCCCTGATGCCCAGTTTGTGCTTTCTGATCCCTCACGCCTCAACACCCCACTCCGTGTCTTCGCCCTTATCCGCCTGGGCATGGACGACAGTACGAAAATTGCGGAATGCCTCCACTACTCGGTCAACACAATCTACAACTACCGCGCGAAGGTACGCAACGGTGCCCTCGGCAAACGTGACGAGTTCGAGGAGAAAGTGAAGATGATAGGGACGGCGTGACCGTCTCTGCTCATTTTTATCTCCCTTGATTCACTTGAGATAGACGCCGGGTATGTCACCAAACTCTTCCTTGAAATATTCTCTTACGCCTTTATTAATAATTTCGGGAGGAGACTATGGATGTCACCTCCCGAAAATTAATAATATGATTAGTCCTCCCAGGGATTATAATTCTTTAAACTATCTTCCGGTTCCTCGATAAACCAGCCTTTTTTAGCGCCAATGTCGCCCTCGTCGCCGGGACCAATAGTATGGTCGTTGTCGACACCAATACTCCATGTTTCCATCAAAGCGTTATTATTCACTGCAATTACCTCTGTGAATGGCTTCGCATATACTGTTTTTTTCATTCTTCGTTCCTCCATTTACTTAATAATTACTTTCTTGCCATTGTGAATGTAAATACCTCTTGTCGGCTTGTTTACTCTCATGCCATCCAGATTGTAATAAGGAGTATCCTCCCCCTCAGTTGCACCTGTCGGTCCATCGATGCCGGTAACAGTCGAACCGTCATTAAAGACAATCATGAATCCCATGGCATGAGAAGGTGTTTGGCCGGCCATGCGGAGGTAAGCCTTGAAATAGGGGAAATTGACACCGGCCTCGAGCTTGACAAACTTGCCCTGGCTCTTGCTGAAGGCATAATACTGGTAGCCGTTCACATTCTGAATAAGGGTATCTTCCACGGCTCCTATCATGCAGTTGTTGCCTGTCTCGTTGTAGCCGAGGTTGGTCAGGGCCGATTTGTCGTGTGCCTGCGTCTCGTCCATCTGGCAGTAGGAGTTTACGGAAGCAGTCTCCTTGCTGCGGATGAGTGCGCCGACAAAGGCCGGAACGTAATAGTTGTCAATGCTGTAAGCCTTTACGAACGGATTGCCTGTGTCGTAGGCATGAGTGTACTCCATCGGAACGTATGGCTTGATGTCATTGTCGCCCAAGTTCTGCGGATAAACCACATCGAAGGGGAAGCACACTGAGCCACCGTTCCTGCTGGTAGTCTGCGGTATCCTGTAGGTAATATTCAGTGTATGGCCCTGTCCCCATACCTTTTTATAGTCATCTACCTTAGTTTCCTTGACATAGATACTTTGGTTGTCGTTGAAGGGATAATCATCAGGCATTTCATAGCCTATGGAATTGAGAGTCGCCGGCGTGTTGCCAACGAAATACAGTCCTTTGAGCTGTGTGCCGGCTCTGAAGGCATCCAGTCCGATGGAACCGATGTCAGCAAGCATGACAATATCCTTTACCTTGGCATCGTTCTGATAGGCGAAGTCGAGAACTGAGCTGACCGTGTAGGTCTTTTCAGGCCAAGCCTTGCCGTAAACATCAGTGTTTGCACTCTCCTTGGCCTTCTTGTCAATGATGACGGAGGTGCGTGGTGTGTAGAAGCTGATGACGCCTACATTGTCGGTTGATGTCGGGAAGAACTCTGTACCACGGTCGTAGCCGGCTGCGGAGACGAATGACGGATGAACCTCCTTGAACATGTTATTGTAGTTATCCACGACAGATCTGTTGCTCTCGTACCACTTCTTGCGAACGAAGATCGTGACGTCCT
>CALJCU010000369.1 GCA_938023885.1 uncultured Prevotella sp.
TAGCCGATATGCTTTAATCTAAAATCTTCCATTTACTATTATTCTATTTTATTTCTAAGTCTTTCTCGAAGTGCAATTGGTGAATACCCCGTTTGCTCCTTGACATACTTACCGAAAAAGGCGACGCTGCTAAACTTCAACTGTACAGAGATTTCCTTAATAGTCTTGTCTGTATACTGGAGCTCTTGCTTTATCGCATCCGTCATGTACTGATGGATATGGGCAAGAGGATTCAGACCGGTCTCTTCCTTGATGACGCGGGACAGATATTTCGGTGTCAGACTGAGTATTTCACTGATCTCGCTGACAGTGTGGATTCTGCCATGACCCGCATACAATATGTCCAGGAAATCACGCAGTATCTGATTGCCACGCCCTTCGTCAGCAGTGGTGTGTGGTCTTGCCTCTCCATTGATACCACGGATAAACTCATATATCTCTGACTGGACTGCGTTGTGGATGAGTTCCTCCTTGAAGAGACTGACTGTAGACCGGGCGATGCGCTGCTTTTGTAGTTCATACATCTTGAACATTTCCAGCGACTCCTCATCGAGAGTCACTAAGGGATTGCTGATGACATAATCGACCATGGGCCACCGCGTCGTATACAGATGGCGAGTATCCTCTATCAGATTCCATGAGAACCCGGTGATGGAGAAATCAAGGTCCTTTGAAACGAGAAACTCATGAATGACGGACTCGTCACCCATGATGAAAAGCTGGCCTTGACTGACCTTATAGGTGTGGTTGTCGATAGTGATCTCAAAGGTCCCACGATTGCAGAGTATGGTAGCCTCGCCGTTGCCTATGGCGAAACGAGGACTGACCCTGCTGTTGGTAGCCTATCTTCTGAACTTTGCCCGCGGTGGTCTGCCCTTGTATCTTGCCTCCCTTTTTGTGGGTGCGGAAGCAGTTCAGCCTTACATGGCCTGGGGCATGCTCGTGGGTGACATCCTCCAGTTTGCCGGTCTGGCTTTCCTTTTCCTTGCTATCGTGAAGAAACTCGGCATGAGTCTGTGGCAGATGCTCTGGATGTCGATCATACTTGCTATCATCGGTGAGATGTGCGCAGGCTATACGACAGGCAATATCAATATTGATGCGGTCCTCGGAATCCTTATACCTGCCGGTGCTCCCGACGGATTAAGCTGTGTATCTGCTTTTCCGTTTACCAAATGGATCATCTTTCCTGTTGTGGGTATTATCTTCGGTAAAGCATTGCGGCATTGTGAGAATAGTGACAAGCTGTATGGCATAGTCCTGGCCGTCACCCTTCCTTTGTCCATTGTATACACTTATTGCTCCCTCACCTACGGCTTCATGCCTTTCTCTGACGGACATTATTATTGGACGACGCTTTATGACGCATTCTTCTTTATAGCCTTTGACTTGCTCATCATCTCGTCGCTTCATTTCTTGGGAAAGGTCATACCGGAGATCGTATTAGGTCCGCTGCAGAAGTTAAGCAAAAATATCAATACCGTCTACTGTATCAGTTGGGTTGTGATAGTTTGGACATCCATACCTGTGTTATGGTTTACACACATGAAAGGAGTCCATCCTTTTGTTGCTTATGCCGTAGGGCTGGTGATCACTGCCATATCGTATTACCTGGCATTGGCATGGAAACGGTTCAAAGAGAGGAACTGATTGCCCATTATCATATCACCAATCATTGAGTTTCCCTTCAACGATCACCAAATGTTTTTTACTGCTCTGGGTACTGCTCGTATATCTTCAGGCCATAGTCGGAAGCCATGCAATAGACATGTTCCATGACTGTGGCAAGCTGATGCTCGTAGGGTACCCATGTCTTTTCCTTCAGGAAGAAGTAAACCTCTATCGGCAGGCCGCATTGAGTAGCTTCTTGCTGGCGAACCATCAGTGTCATCTTTGAGTTGACCAACTGGTTGTCTTTCAGATAATTCTCTACAGCTTTCCGGTATTTGCCTATATTTGTCTCCGTCTTGTCCTCGTTCGTAAAGTGAATGGAGCGGAAGTCGATATAGATCTTTCTGTTGACCCGTCGCCCCGTACGCCTTGCATTCCCTTCCAGTTTTGGAAGGAACCACTGACAAGAGTCTTTGGTGATACGGTGACGATGGTGTTGTCGAAGTTGCGCACCTTGACTGTCGTGAGGCTCATCTCCGTCACGATGCCGTTGGCTCCGACACTGCTCACCGTTATCCAGTCACCGACATGGAGCATGTCAGCAGAGGTGAGCCTTATACCGGCGACAAGTCCTTCAATGGTATCCTTAAACACCAAC
>CALJCU010000370.1 GCA_938023885.1 uncultured Prevotella sp.
AGGCGAAGGTGCTGTTGACACAGCGGGCACTGCAGGAGCGCCTGCGGGCAGCGGCCTGGGCAGAGGGCGGTGGTCCGGGCGAGATTCTGCTGCTCGATGACCGATGTTTCGTGGTATTCAGTCCGAAGAGGTTGAAGTTGTTGATACGCCAGCCCCAGCCGAAGACCCAGTCTTTGCTGACGGCCTCGTTGACCTGCACGGAGGTCATGGAGAGCGACGTGGCACGTGTCTGCTGATATTCGAGCTTCGCCGTCATATTGTTGAGGAACGTGACATTGAGACCGAGCAACGGTGCAAATGACTCGTTGATGCTCACCGTAGAGACGTTGAACATCGAGTTCGGGATGGGATTGCCTGTCGTAGCGTCGGTGATGAATCCCAACACATCGTTGCCTGCGATGGAGGCGAAGGTAGAGTAGCTCTGATACGATCCCACGGCGAAGATGCTCTTGTAAGAGTGGCTGATGTTCACCGAACGGAAGTGGTCACGGAACCAAGGCAGGTCGCTCAGTCCCCCGTAGCTGATGGTCCAGTTAGGCATCATGTGCATGAGTGATGGAAAGATGTCGAGACTCTTGCCGTTGCCCGACGTGTAAGCTGAGAGAAACGCAGGCACGAGGACATCGGCGGAGTAAGCGTTCATTCCACCGTTGGCTGCATCAAACGTCTTACCCGCAAGTGCTGTGCCCTTCGGATAGACGGTCCCTGCATAACGTGCTTCGATGCGCTGGCGGAACGGATCGAGGGAGGCACAGAACTTATTGAATGTCTTTGACTGATAACCGTTGTTCGCAGATCCGATACCTTCGAAAGCCGACTTCAGGGAGATCGTCGTCATCGTGAAGGATCCCGTCTGTGTCGCCGGGTTCCCCGCATACATATATTCGATGCTACGTGCTTTCGTCACGGCACGTGTTGCATTGAGGTCTATCTTGAAACCTTTCACAGGCTCGATCGTGGCACGCATACTGAGGTTCTCTGTGGAATTCGTTGTAGCGGGGGCGGAGACACTGTCAGCCATGAGCAGCCAGCTATTTCCCTTCGCTTTATTGATATATCCGTCACCCACAAAGCCAAAGGCAAAGTCGAGACCTGGCGAGAGCACGTGGTTGCCACGCGTCTGACCGAAGGCCTTGCCGATGGTCGGCATAAAGCCGGGGAGTGACATCGAGTACTGGTTACTGTAACTGATGCTTGCCGACCGCACCATCATCGCCAGGCGTGCGAGGGTTTGGACAGTCTTGTACCAGCCTTTCTCCTCCGGTGGAGGCAGCGTGACGATGGAGAGTTTCAGTTTCAGTGCAGAGTCGACCTTATTCTTGATGCGTATCCTGTTGTCGCCGACCTTGCGGAACTTCAGTTTGAAAAGCTTGCCGTCCATCGTGCGTGCGGAGACTACGATACGCTTTGTTTTCTTATTGTGTGCCACGGTGAGAGTGGTGTCGGGGAGGAGCGTTATCTCCTTCTCGAAAGCGTTGCGGTTCTTCGGAAGCGCTTTTTTCTTGGCGGTCTCTTCTTTCTGTTTCTTCTGCCACTCAGCCACGGCGGCGTCAGCGTCCTTGCCGTCTTTCACCGCCTGCTCACGGATTTTTCTGATCTCGTCGGCTTGTTTCTTCTTTTCGGCTTCTTTCTTTTTCTTTTCTTGTTCCCGCTGTGCGTCGGTCTTGCGGTAAGTCGTCTTGTCGAAACGCTCGTTGACTTTTTTGAGGAACGGTACGAGATTATAGAGTTTCGTGAAGTCGCAGTTGCCGTTGACTTGCAGTGTCCGGTTGTTGGCAATGGTGTTACCGAGGTTAGAGCCATTCTCAAGCTCCGTGCCGCGCTGCCATGTGTAGGTGGCGTTGTAGGTGGCATCGGTGCGTACCCATGAGAAGACAGGAATGAGGCTCAATGGCACCTGGTAACTGGCCGTGAATGTCTGCTGATAGTCGAGAGGCGTACCGAAATGGCGGATGCTTGTCCACACAGAATCCTTCCATGCCTGGTACCTGTCGGGGTAGAGGTCTTTATTCACGGGGGTATAAGGCTCTTCAATCTCTGCATTCGTAGCACTCTGGAAGTTCATGTGGAGGTTCTTCGTCAGATCCCATCGCAAGGCGAACTCACGGTTCCAGAGGAACTGTTCTGAGAATGTCAGAGGCAGCTCCGAGTTCTCCGAAGCTTCCATGTCGCGCTCCTGCAGCTCATAGTAGGAGCGGGTCATCTGTGAGTTGAAGCCAATGCTCTGCGGCAGATAGTTGAACCCGAGGCTGCGGGCGAGGTCGAGCCACTTACTGCGGTTCTTGAGCTTCTTAAACGGCTCCCATGACTTATATACCGGTGACCATGCATAATTGAGTGACCCCTCCCAGTTGTCCTCATTCTCATAGACCGTCGTCTCACCTTGCGTATGTTGGTGTGAGTGAGAATAGGTGAATGAGAAGTTGGCGGGGTCGTAGGGCATGGGATGGCGCTTCGTCTGGATACCGACGCGGGCGTTGGACACGGAGAAGTTCGTGTTGATCTGCTTTGTCACAGCGATGTTCTCGATGGAATCGCGCTCTTGTTTCGAGGCGGCGGCATCGAGGGCATCCTTGAGCTTCATGTCCGTGTCGAGCGGGTTATATTTTGGTGTCGTTCTCTGCCTGGAGACACTGTAATAGACAGGGATGGAGACCTTTGCCTTGTCAGGGAAGAACTTACCGAGCTCTATGCTCGTCGTGACCTGGAGGTTCGACTGACTGTCCTGTGTGCGGGCGCTGACACCGTCCTCGAGACCGCCGAAGCCCTCTGATACGTACTTGCCCTGCACATTGACCGATCCCATGTCGGATAACTGCACATTGAGGTTGCCGTCGGCAGCCCACCCTCCCGTGTTGTTATATTCCTTCAGCCGCAGTTCATCGACCCACACCTCACCACTCTTCTGCTCTGAGGAGAGGTTGCGGATACCGATGATCATCGTCTTTATCTCACCAAGCGTGGGGTTACCCATCACCGTCACTTTATTGTTCGGGCGGTCGGCATCATAAGCCACATAGGCTCGCGTGAAGGAGGCGGTGCCGAGAGCCCGTGCACGGTTCCGCTCGCGCTTCACGTTTGTAAAGAGCGTCAGCGGGATATCGAGCATGTTGTCCTCCGGCCACACCTTTTGGATATCCGTGATGTTGTAACGACTGTATTTATTGCTTGCAGGCGTGATCTTCAAAGGAATCTGATATTCATAATAGTTGCTCTTGTAGTCGGATCCGAGACGGATGAAGATGGCGAGGTCGTTGTCCCGGAGGTTCGTAGTGTTCGTCTCCTCAGCGTTGGCATGCACGAACATCTGCAGACGTTTGTACTTTCTGACATCGAGCGTCGCGTTCTTATACACGCACTTTGCCTCACCGGGTGAGAGGCTGTCGACATTAAGTTGAAGTGACTGTTCGTCGCTCTCTACAAGCTGCGGCTGCGTGGGATCCTGCTCACGCTGGATACCCGGAGGCAGCACGTAGTTGACCGGCAGCTTGTCGTTGTTCTCCTCGATGCTGACGGAGGCTGTCGTGAGTGTCCCTGTCTGTGAGGCTACGTTGTCGAGGTTCTGCGTATAGATACGCCAAGTACCGCGCACAAGATCAAGGGACGCTAGACGGAGCACAACGGGCTTGGAGAAGCCTGTGAGGAACATACGCATGAAGCGGATGCTGGAGAAGTCACTGATGCCTCCCACACGTTTCTCATACTCGTCCACGGGGATGCGGAAAAGATACCATGTGAAGGTCTTCACGCCCTGACGTGTGCTCGATGCCGCATCGCGCTTGTCTACAATATAGTTTTTACCGACCAGGAGGTCACCGGGACGGATGGATACATGATACTGATAGTATTTCTCGTATTCGTTGAGGGTATAGTCCTGGTTGATATCCTCTACGTCTGGCCCGCTCTTGTAGGACGTGTCGTAGGTCTCCGTGCGGTTGTCGGAGTCGGGGGAGTTGCCTTGCGGGTTATTGATATATTTGTATCGGCGGAGGATATCGAAGCGGGCGTTGTCGTAGTCGGTGCCGCGGAAATAATGATAGTCGTCGTGTGCGGGATCGGCCCGGATAGAGTCGAAGACGGCTTGTGACACCTTGCCTTGAATCTGTCTGAGGAAACTCTGATAACTATCGAATGTCTGCTCCTCGGCATCGGTGAGACCGTTGAAACCTACATCCTGTAAGGTGCGTGCGCCCGTTGATGTGGCGAAGGCATAAGTCTGCGTCGTCTGTGTCGGGATCTTGCCCCACTGGGTGTAGGTGTAAGATGACGAGCCGTCGACGGGGAGTCCGCTCTCATAGAACTTCTTACCGTCCTTGAGCACGTCTTCCGAGACCTCACCGAGGTTGATATAGAGGTCGCCGCCGCTCGCGGTCTCACCTTTCTGTTCCTCATGGATGAAAGGGTCGAGCATCCAGAACTCTACATACTCGATGTTCGCTTGTTGAAAGTCGTTGGTGTCAAGGCGACGCATCATGCCTCCCCAGTGCTGTGTGGGGTTGGCGAGCGTACCGTCGTGGTTGAGATCAGGGTTGAAGTTGTAGGGACCACGCTCGTTGGGATAGTAGGCGACGTTCATCACGGACAGGGTGGAAGTGGCACCGTTGTAGCTGCTCTGGTCGCGCTTGGGATAGAGCTCGCGTACATAGACCTCACGCATGTACGGATCGGAGAGCATCGCCAGGTCGCTCTTGATATACGACGGAGTGAGAGACGACGACCGGCGCGTGAAGAGCGGGTCGATGGTGTACCAGGCCATCTGTGAGCGGTTATAGCCTGAACGCAGCGTAGTCTTGTCGGTGCCCTCAGCGAACATTGCAGGTACGGAAGAGAGTATCCATGCTGTAGGCTCCAACACGGATATCTTATCCGTTGAAGCCTCAAAGTCATCGATATAAGAGGCGTTGTCCTGCACGCCTTTGGCCTGACCTGCAAAGAGTTTGGCAAACTCTCCCGTGAACGAGATCCGGGAGGGTTGTGTGAGGTGGAGAAATGGAATCTTGTCGAGGGCGTTCGTGAGCCATTGGCTCTCGTGTCTCCAGTTGATATTGAAGCCCACGATGGTGTTGTTCACGGGCTCTGCTCCCATGGCGACCTTCGTTGTGAGGGCCTGCTCGCCGAGATGCTGGACGGTACCGGAGAGCTGGAAGTTCTTCGAGAAGTCATACTCCCAGTTCATGCCGAACATTGTCTTGCGCATCTGTGAGTAGTCCGACTGGCTCTCCAGTGACACGTTGACAGCAGTTCCCGCATCGATGATGCTCTGGTTGAG
>CALJCU010000371.1 GCA_938023885.1 uncultured Prevotella sp.
TGGTGCTCATTTTCATGGTGCTCAAAACGACGAGGACGATACTCTCCGCGCTCTTCGCGATGGTCATCACGACGTGGACGTTCTCCCTCACGGCGAGGACGACGGTCACCTTCGCGCCTTGGACGGCGTTCACGCTCTACATAACCCTCGGGCTTTTCAAGTAAAACGCGATGCGATAACTTGTATTTACCAGTCTTTCCATCTATTTCAAGCAACTTCACTTCGATGTGATCACCTTCCTTTATGCCTGCATCTTCAACACTTTCCAAACGTCTCCATTCTATCTCTGAGATGTGGAGAAGTCCTTCTTTACCAGGAAGAATCTCAACAAAACAGCCATAAGGCATGATACTTTTTACAACACCATCGTATGTTTCGCCTACTTCGGGCAGTGCTACAATGCCTTTTATCTTGGCCATTGCTGCATCAATGCTATCCTTGTTGGGGGCAGAGATCTGTACATGTCCCTTACCATCAGCCTCTTCAATGGTGATAGTAGCGCCTGTATCTTCCTGCATCTGCTGGATAATCTTTCCACCAGGGCCAATAACTGCACCGATAAACTCTTTGGGAATGTCAATACTTACGATACGAGGAACCTGTGGTTTCATTTCCTTACGAGGCTCAGAGATGGTCTTCATCATCTCATTCATGATATGCTCACGACCTGCCTTGGCCTGCATAAGAGCCTTTTCGATAATATCAAACGACAGTCCGTCACACTTAATATCCATTTGTGTAGCGGTCAAACCGTCCTTAGTACCGGTAGTTTTAAAGTCCATATCGCCAAGATGGTCCTCATCTCCAAGGATGTCACTGAGGATAGCATACTTGTCTTCTCCCGGATTCTTGATCAATCCCATGGCTATTCCTGACACAGGTTTGTTGATAGGTACACCCGCATCCATCATAGCGAGGGTTCCTCCACACACACTTGCCATAGAAGAAGAACCGTTAGACTCGAGAATATCGCTCACAACGCGAACGGTATAAGGGAAGTCTGCGGGAATCTGTCCCTTTAAAGCGCGCCATGCTAAGTGGCCATGTCCGATCTCACGACGGCCTACACCACGCTGCGATTTGGCCTCACCGGTAGAGAATGGTGGGAAATTGTAGTGGAGAAGGAACTTTTGATAGCCTCTGCTTACAGCGCCGTCAACGAGCTTTTCATCCATTTTTGTACCGAGAGTACAGGTTGCAAGCGACATCGTTTCGCCACGCTGGAAGATGGCTGAGCCATGAGGCATGGGAAGAGTAGACACTTCTGACCAGATAGGACGGATGTCAACTGTCTGTCTTCCATCCATACGGACGCCCTCATCCAATATGCAACGGCGCATGGCATCGCGCATAACGTCGCCGTAATAACGGCCTGCTTCAGCGTGCTTTTCTTCGAGTTCTTCCTCCGAAAGCTCAGTGTGGGCAGCGTCATACTTCTCTAAGAAGTCGGCCAGTATTTTGTCAAAGGCATCGTTACGCTCTTGTTTCGGCAGAGCTTTACGATTGATTTCGTAAACCGGATTATACAGTTCGGCGTGGATTTGCTTACGTAAATCCTCGTCGTTTATTTCGTCGTTGTATTCACGTTTCTTATCTGTTCCCAGCTCCTTTGCAAGCTCATCCTGCAGCTCGCACATCGGAATGATGGCCTCTTGAGCGGCTTTAAGCGCTCCGATAAGGTCCTGTTCAGACACCTCACTCATCTCACCTTCAACCATCATCAGGTTATCCTTCGTGCAGCCTACCATGATATCGAGATCCGAATCCTTCATTTGTTCGAAGGTTGGATTGATGACATATTCACCGTTTATGCGAGCAACACGACACTCTGATATAGTATGTTCGAAAGGAATAGTAGAGCAAGCCATTGCAGCCGAAGCGGCAAAGCCTGCCAATGCGTCCGGCTGGTCAACACCATCAGACGACAAAAGCATAATCTGTACAAAAACTTCGCTGTGATAATCTGATGGGAACAACGGACGAAGAGCACGGTCTACAAGACGCGATGTGAGGATTTCTTCGTCACTTGCTTTACCTTCGCGCTTGGTAAAACCTCCTGGAAAA
>CALJCU010000372.1 GCA_938023885.1 uncultured Prevotella sp.
TGTCTTGTTCGTTCATCGGTTGGTTGCGATGCGGAGCAAGGAGGCATTGAGCCGTTGTGAAAACGGTACCTTTGCCGTCACTCTCTATCGAACCGCCTTCAAGCACGGAGTCGGTGTGGTCCTCCAAATCGCCTTTGAAAGCGCCTTGTCGATAGAGCGTTGCTGTGATAGCGTTGTCCTTCTGCCAGGCAAATTTCCCGCCCCAGCCGTTGAACTTGAAGTCGAGCAGATGCCAGGAACCGTCCTGTGTATCCTTGACTGTGATGGGCCCGTGATCACGAGCCCACGTATCGTTGATGGGACATGGATAGATGGATACGCGCGTCCTCTCTCCATCTGAAAGTGCTCTCGAAAGACATTCTCTCACGTCTTCGGGATTTTGTGCAGCGATAATGAGCTTCTCATGCTGCGCAATGATCTTGGCGAGCGCGAGGTAGGTCTGCGTGATTTCCGTAAGATACGGTGCCCAGTCGGTATCAGCGTTGGGCCAGGTGATCATCACGCCGTCTTGCGGCTCCCATTCAGCGGGAAGGATACGTTTGGGTTGAAACATAATATTGCGGAGTAATATGATGTTGTTTATTACTTGCAAAATTAAGGAAAAAATAGAAGAATGTCGTTGCTTGCTCCTGTGAAATGATAAAAAAAGAAGTATTTGTTTGTGGTGTAAGATTTATTGGGTAAATTTGCGACAAGAAATAATTGCACAGATGCTTGAGTTTAAGAATGTGAGCGTACGGTTAGGTGCCGACAAAGTTTCCTCACCCTTCTCTTTGATTGTCGAGAGTGGGGAGATTGTTTGTCTACAAGGTGCCCATGGATCGGGCAAGACCCGGATCTTGTCTGCCGTCTTGGGCTTGGGCCCGCTTGCGGCAGGCTTCATCACGCTCGACGGTGAGCTCATTTCCCTCGGGTCGGCACCTTACTTCCGCAGGATGATGGCCTATGTGCCTCAAAACCTGCCGGGAGATAACATCACGCTAACAGAAATTTGCCATGATTTAGGGCTGAACATCAATAATTTGACGGATGTAGATGCTACTTTGAAGGACAAAAAACTCAAGACGCTCAGTGCTGAGGAAACTCAAACGTTGCTTTTGCAAGTGGCTTTGCAGCTAAATAGACGTATATTACTGATTGACAATATATTCTTCTCTCCGGTCGTTGCATCGTTGCTACGGAAACACGCTGAGAAAGGAACCGAGATAATCTACACGTGTGTAGAAAATCGATTCGAATATAATAAGGTTATAAATCTCTAAAAATGAAAATATCATTGTTAGGTATCGTCTTGGGACTGTTGCTCGTTGCATTTCCCATATTCATCATCATACAGTATCGTCTCACGCTTCTCAACCGATACGTGAAGTCTATCGTGCGGCTCGTGGTGTCGGTAGCGGTCATTGCGCTGTGTACGTTTGCGAGCGTAAAGCTGAACAGTCTGGCCTTCAATATCTTCTTGGCACTACTTTTCTGCGTCTGCTCAACGGCAATGTCAGTGGCGAAGTCGCGGTTAAAGTTGGAGAGGTCGTATCTTCCGCTGCTTGCGGGTACGGTGGCAGGAGCAATTGTTGTGGGACTTTATTTCATCTTTCTTATCATGGGAGCGCGTGGGGTACAAGTGTCCATATTACTCATTCCTATTTATGGCTTGTTGACGGGTGGCATGATTGAGGCCAATGCACGGGCCCTCGAGACGTATTATTCCGGACTTCGGAATCATAATCAGCTCTATTATTATCTGCTTGGCAACGGTTGTACACATGCCAAAGCCACGGAATATTTCTTTCGTCGTGGGCTTCAGGCCTCGACCGTTGTTGTCTGCAAGCGTATGTCC